>JAYWHF010000159.1:0-4527 GCA_043777855.1 Gammaproteobacteria bacterium
GGATAGGCCTACCCCATCGGTTACTAACAAATCGGCGCCTTTCAACGCGCATTTAAAATCACACCGCGATTCAGCAATGGCAAGTGAATGGGGGTTAGCGCAGGAAAATACTAAGTTTCTTTTAGCGGAGGATTCAATTCGCTGTACACAATGCGCAACAAGTTGCCCAAGCGGCAAAGCATTCATCCGATAGCCCATAAAAGGCTTTTCTTTAAAAGTCATAATATTCTACCGCGTCACATTCTTTTGAGCGCAGATTATAGGAATACTTTCTTTACACTATTATGACTAAGGTGTACAACACTAGAGTTGCATCGTCACATTTCTGTAACATACACTCATTAACTTACACAGACTAACTTACACAGACTAACCTTTCACATATGCGAGTTCTATTAGTTCATTGTTTTTATCGTTCATCGGCGCCCAGTGGCGAAGATTCTGTCTATCGCAATGAAAAAAAATTACTTGAAGACCATGGCTATGACGTTATTACCTACGAAAAATACAATGACGATTTAGATAATCTGAGTCCGATTAAAAAAATGGCTGCCGGAATGGAGTTTATCTGGTCATCGCGTGCGCTGCGGGAAATATCAGAGATTCTCGCCACCCATAGTCCAGACATCGCTCACTTTCACAATATCTTTCCACAAATATCCTCCAGTGCTTTTTTGGCGTGTAAGCGCTACGGTGTCCCTGTGGTGCAAACCCTGCATAATTTTCGCTACATTTGCCCTGCAGGTTTACTGCAAAGGGATAATAAGCCGTGCGAAAAATGTATAGATGGCACCCTGCTCTACTCGCTCATACATAAATGCTACCGGAATTCGTTTGTGGCAACCTTGCCTATGGCCGCGATGATCGCTACAAATAGACTCTTAGGCAGCTTCAAAAACAATGTGGACCACTATATAACCTTAACCAACTTTGCAAAATCTCGATTTGTTGCGGGCGGATTACCACCAGAAAAAATTTCCGTAAAACCTAATTTCATCAATGAAATTGACGCGTTTGAACCAATATGCGGTGACTATGCGGTTTATGTCGGTCGCCTCACGCAAGAAAAAGGTATTGCTACTCTTATAGAGGCCTGTAAACAAACTAAAAATATTCCGGTCAAAATTGTAGGTGATGGCGAACTTAGAGGAAGCCTAGAAACCATCTGCATACAACACGATTTAAATGTTGAATTTTTAGGTTTTCAACACAAGGAAAGTGTCATGTCGTTGATAAAAAAATCGCGGCTTCTGATTATGCCATCGGAATGCTACGAGGGTTTTCCCGTAACAATCGCCGAGGCCTATGCGTGCGGTAAACCCGTACTCGGATCAAAAATAGGCAGCCTTGACGAGATTATTATAGAAGGCATTACCGGTAGGAAGTTTGATTTTGGGTCTGCTAACTCGCTTTCCAAAACCATGATAGACATGTGGTTTGATTTGGAATCACTTAAGTTCATGTCACTGCAATCGCGCGTAGCGTTTGATACTTTATATAACCCTGAAGTAAATTTAAAAATATTGTCAGAAATTTATAATAGCCTTATTGCAAACCTAAGCAAAGAGAGGGTGACATTACAAGAATCATCTGATGCATAATTTTCTCTAGCCCTTGTATAGCTCTTGTAACCCCCTATTTAATCGTAACCGCTATTTAATCCTCGCGACAATTGCCGAACAGATTCCCACGGCAAAGTTTGCTGCCATATTTTCAATCGAAAACGTTGTACCTACTTTTTCGCAATTGTTAATGAGGGCGTTATGCCGAGCATTATCTAGCAACAAGCTGCAAACAGCAGCAACATAACTATCTTTGTCAGGTTTAGTCATTTCACCAACACAATAGTCAACTAAATAATTCAATTCGGGGCCATGTCCGCTTACCTCGCGGGTTACTATCGGTGTTTTCGCTATAATGGCGTCGATCACGACTAACCCTAAGGCATTCGGTATTAAGATCAGGGTTGCGGCGCGAAACACAATAGCTTTCTCTTCACCATAAACAGCTCCGACAAAACGAATCCAGGGATACTTTTTTGTATATTGGTCAACGATTGTTGCGTCCGGCCCATCACCCGCAATGACAAGTACAAAGTCTTTAATTGTTTCGCGGATCAAAAGCGCGCTCTCTAACAAAAATTCAATATTTTTGTCTTTATACAAGCCACCACAATATGCGCAAACATTTCCCGCTGGAATATCATGCCTTTTAAAAAAGTTCTCAATCGCTGCAGCATTTACATTGTTAAGATTTTTTCGAAATTCGCCCGTGTCTATCGTATTGTTTAAAAGAGTAATTTTATTTTTATCAAACTTTTGCTCACATAAATATTTCAATGTCGCAGGCGTATAGGCAAACCACCAGTCAACCCTGTGTAGCAGCCAACGTTTAACCCGCTCAAACAGGTAGTCTCCCTGCCCCGCTTGAAAATTGCGGCCATGGCCCCAGTAAGCGACTTTTAGCCGCGGGCGCTCCATGAGCAGCAACAGATTCGCAATAAGTTTATTTTCTTGCGCAACAACGATCAAGTCGGCACCTAAACTATGCGCTCTGATGTCCTGCCAACAAATTCGCGCTTTGAAGAAATATTTACAGGGTACATAAATCCCCCAGCTTAAATACCCGTCGTCGTTTCTGAGTTTTTCGGTGGCGGTGGAGTCGCCCTTAATCACGATCAGCTGAACATCGGCCGCGGCTAAATCTTTACGCAATTGTTCGAACAGAGGAATTCGATAGTGCGTCATTCTTCGCTGCACAATGACTACACGGCCTTGTGCCGGTAATGCTCTTTTATTTTCCGAAAAGCCATGAACTTCCTTACCCACAGCAAAACGCGCAGCATCGGCAATTCCATTGGCAGCATGCTGGTAGGTATAGCCTTTTATTATTCGGCGCCCTTCATTGCCCATCTTTTGGCATAGTGCAGAATCTGTTAAAAGCCGCACTACAACCTCAACCCATTGCTCAACGTCTAGCGTCACAACAAAACCATTTTGTTCATGACGAACCAGCTCTGGAACACATCCGGCTAAGGGCGAAACCACAACAGGCACTCCAGCCGCAAGAGATTCGTTAGCGACCACGCCCCATACGTCTGCAAGCGTCGGGAATAACATAACGCGTGCCGACTTATAGAAACCAGGCAACTCGTTTTGTTTTGCAAAACCGAGAAAAACAGTGTCAACCCATTCTGTCGATCGATTCGCTGCCGAACGCATTTCGCTTTCAAGTGGCCCGGCACCTAGAAATGCCGAAGAAACTTTTCTGCCTAGGCGTATGGCCACCGCGGTAGCAACCCTAAGCGCAAAAAGTGGATTTTTATATTCACCAAAGCGCCCTGAAAAAATCAGATCATATTTTTTTTGTGTTTCAGGTTCATTTTCAAAGACGACATTGTTGGCACACAAGTGCGATTTAAAAATACTCCGTGAATCAACACCATATGCTTTATACAAATCAAAACCCCCATCGCTGGCGGCAATAAATGCTTTCGATGAACCATAGATCCTCCGTCTAATCCAACGATGCAATGTGGACAGAGAGCGCTCTGAATCGAGAGTTCCATCGGTCATGGGCACAAACGCACAACCGGTTATTTTGGCATAGATGAACGCCAAGAGATGAGTGGGATTAAAACCTGTGCCAATAATCACCTGGGGTTTAAATCGGCGTAATGCGCCAACAACTTCGGGGTTGGCATGGATAAATTTATCACCAGACGTGTAAAAATTTTCGTTGAGGTATTCCGCGTCGTACGCTTTCGTCGCTAAGTCCCAATCGCGATCAGGTTCGCGCTGACTACAGTAAATCACTTTTAGTGTGATGCCTGGCATACCGGCGAGAATTTCAAACACCGGTCGCCGGTAAGGCGTTGGGATATTTGTAACAATTGCGATCCGTATTAAATTCGGCGCTTCTGCGGAGTTGGCCAATTGTTCTTTAGAGCGATACTTCTCATATAACACAGTTATGCTGCCCCTCCGAGGGAATACGCGCCGATCTTTCTTTACGAGCTTTACGAGCTTTTCAGACTTTACGAGCTTTACGAAGTTTGAGTATGTTGTAAACGCCTTTCGGCAAATCAAGTATATTTCTTAAATGTTTCAGAATTATATTGGGCTATAAAATTTGCAGGCTTTGTTGCCAAATTGGGCCTTAGTTACGCAATAGTCTCAAAAAATAAATAAATCTGCCATCAACCTGTCATTTGCAATGTTTAGTGTCCTTAAGTCAACCTGAATCTTTTCGAAGACAGTCCAATGCTCTACGTCTACCTACCCTAGCTAACTTATTCTGAGGATCGTGCTCCATGAACTTATCCCTTTTTATAAATCTATTAAAGCCTTCAAGACACATCTCCCTAGGCCTAGCACTTAGCGTCGGGCTGCTTGTAAACGCAGAGGCGAGTACGGTTTCATTAGCGGCCAGCAATGAATGGAACGAGTTTAATGTTGATGACTTATCGTCGGCATCTCAAGGTGTTGAATGGATTGATTTGATGGACAGTAACGCGTCAAACTTCGG
>JAYWHF010000160.1:0-4526 GCA_043777855.1 Gammaproteobacteria bacterium
TATCGCGAGGTGCGGGAGAAATGTCTGATTGAGACGCTGCATGCGGATGCATCGCTGAATCGAGATATTGGCGAGCTTGCGCGATTGCTGCGGGTGCTCTCGGGTGTGTATGACCAAGCGGCGCGAGCGGCCGCGTCTCTGTGAGCAAGATGATGAATAAAAAATGGCAATTCTGGATTGATCGCGGCGGCACATTCACCGATGTCGTGGGCAAGCGGCCTGATGGCTCGCTGGTGACGCACAAGTTGCTCTCTGAAAACCCTGAGCACTACAAAGATGCGGCAGTCGCAGGCATTCGGCATTTGCTGGGCTTGAAGCCGGGTGAGCTGGTGCGCGCTGATTTGGTTGAATGCGTCAAGATGGGCACCACGGTGGCGACCAATGCGCTGCTGGAGCGCAAAGGTGAGCCGACGCTGCTGGTGACGACACTTGGCTTTCGTGATGCACTGCGCATCGCCTATCAAAATCGCCCGCGTTTGTTTGATCGCAATATTGTTTTGCCTGAGTTGCTTTACAGCGCTGTGATCGAGGCGCAGGAGAGGGTGGGTGCGGATGGCAGTATCGTGATGCCACTGGATGAAGCGCTATTAAAACAGGAGCTTTCCGCGCAGTATTTAAAAGGGCTGCGCTCGGTTTCTATTGTTTTTATGCATGGCTATCGCTATACCGCTCATGAGCTTGCAGCAGAGCGTATTGCGCGAGAAGTTGGCTTCACGCAGATCAGCGTGAGCCACAAGACATCGCCGATGATGAAGTTTGTAAGCCGGGGCGATACGACCGTTGTTGACGCGTATCTTTCGCCGATTTTGAGCCGCTATGTGACCCCAAACCCCAAACCCCTTTGTTAATTAACTCAGAGTTAGTAGTCTATAGTTATTTAATTAGGAAAATCAAGCATGAGGCATTAGTCAGCTCTTGAGATGTCTTGATCCATAAGTTCAAGTTTCTCCTGCAGGGCTAGATTTATTCGTCTAAGATGATCATATTTGCGGAGTATTTCATCAGATTCTTCTAGTATATCAGCCATTCTGCTTTCTAGATCGATTCTGTTCGACATCAAGATCTTATTTTTTGACTCTAGAGAGGCTATGTAGTTATCCTTCCTTGGTGATATATGCTTACCTTATCAAAACTTGACTGAGTGACTTTATCTCCTCTAGTAATGCCTTCTCTCTTTTCTTCATGTACTCCAGGGCATCGAGTGTTTCCCGCAATTTCCCACTATTATCTTCTTTTTCTCTGTTGTAGCCTCGATCATATTCTTTAGACGGTCTATTATTGTGCTCTACAGTGACCTTTATGTCCTCTCTGTCTCTGCTCATGTCGATAGGCCTTTCATTTCGTCTATCTCTGCGTTTTTCGCTTTCAGGTCGTATCTCTCTGCCGCTGCCGCTGCCGCTGCCTCTGCTGCCTGCAAATGTGACTTCGCTGCCCCTCTCCTTCCTCCTCACCATGGCCATCAGCTCCCCGTGGAGTCGTTCATTGTCTCTCAGCAACTGGCGGTCATCCTGCAGATCCATTCTTCGTGACTGCTGTGCACTGACGATTATTTACTTGACGGCAGGCGACTTATTAATTAAAAATGACGACAATCGAAGAAGTCTTCACAGCCGACATCAACCCGCAGATGACTGATGTCAACGAGAAGTATATGGAGTTCGCCAAGAGGAATCACGCGGTGCAGGTGGCCATCTACCTGGCAGCGAAGGAAGGCCATACGTGCGATAAATCCGATTTCGATGCCAGAGATAAATCGAGAGAAGACGCCTTCAAAGCATTCATGGATGTGCTAGATGCTGATTTAATAGAGATATGGAAGCATCTCACTATCGATAAGCTGAGGACGATGCCTATCGATATCTCAGGTGTGCTTCAGAGACACGTCAAGGCCATAGTCGAAAAAGCTGCTTCTCAAAAGATCCATTCCAGGATCGATGTGAGAGAACTGCAGTTGTTTTGTTCCCAAGATCTAAGTATAACACAGCCTGACTTATCAATGATACCAGAGACTGACGTCCAAGCACTCAGTGGAGGGAAGCCAACAAAAAATCCTGTTAAAGAGGAGATCTCAGAAGACAATAATTCAGAGAAATCAGAAAACGATCAACAGGAAGATCCTAAAAAAGTCATGAAATCCCTGATTGATGGGTTTAGAGATGTGCCTGATTCTGTAAAGCAAGCTCAAGTGGTAAAAATAATACCAAATGAGAATGCCATCAACCTAGAAATAACCACGCCGGATTGTTATGGAGAAAAATTACTTGGATACAAACTCACTTTTCACACAGTTAGTTACTCTGGAGAAAGATCAACCTCAGATGGAGAACTGGAGGGTTTAGAGACGAAGGTAGTTGTACCAAATCTGAGTGAAATCAGAGAACTTGAGATTCAAATCAGAGGAGAGAATACCGTCGGCATCCAAGAAGAAGCTTTTACTTTAAAGCTTAGACTCCCAAAAAGATCCAAAGAAATCTGGATGTTTGGCAGAAACGAACTGAACCAGATAGAGTATGACCTAGTCAGTACTGAGGCACAAGCTTCGATCGATGCAAACGAAGAAGAAGAGCACTACTGCGATAGTTGGGGAAAGATCTCATTCGCAGCAGTAGGCATCGACGACCTCATGCCTGCCAGGATCGTCTGCAAAAGTACTACTCTCTGTGCAGTAGATAACTGCGAACTGGTCCAATGGGGTATGGCCTTTTCTATGGATCAGGGAAAGGTCAATCAGTGTCCTTCAAGCATGTTTTTAAGAAAAGGAATACTTGTTAACAATCTTGCAATTGGAAATGCTTTCTGTGCAGTTTCTACTATAGACGGAAGAGTCTTTTCATGGGGTGACAATAGATTCGGACAACTCGGGCAAGGCAATTTCTCAGACCTTGTAGAGAAGCCGATTCTAGTGAGCACCCTAGATGGACACTTCGTAGTCGACATCAAAGCTGGTTTTGGTCATTGCATATGTCTAACGGACACAGGAAAGGCATTCACATGGGGTCAAAAGCAGGCTATCACAGGTGACCCAGTTTGCAACAGCTTTGGAGACCAGATCAGCTTCAATAACCCAGGCATTCACCAGCCTCTACCTCAAGACATTAGCTCAAAGTACATTGACACCGACGACAAGGTGGTTCAGATTCTCTCCAGCGAATTCTATCTGGGCATGTTGACCGAGAACGGCTACCTTTACATCTGGGGAGACAACGACTACAATATGTTCGGCAATTACTCTGCCTCAAACAGCGTCATTCCGATCAGACTTAACTTAAAAGGCAAGGCGACACGAGCATCATTCGGCTTCGATCATAACATCGTCGAGATCAGTTCGACAGCTGATGGCGAAGTCAGCTATCTGGCTTGGGGTATGAACAACCATCTTCAGTGCGGAGTAGCCAAACCTGAGAAAATATCTACGCCTTTTATTGTTGCAGCTCTAGAAGGCGTCAAAGTCAAGAGCTTTTCTTGTGGAGTTGCGAAAACCTTTGTGGTTGACGAAAATGGAGCGTTGCATGTCTTAGGAAGAAAATACAAAGGCCTCACGACTAAAGACTCATGCACACTGACAAAGATTAAAGACCAAGCCGAAGAAGCCATCGAACTAAACGGTACGCTGGTGGTTCATTTTTAATTTAATTAACAAGTGAGTCTAAATTCATTCATCTATTTCCAGCTATTTTCAGTCTAATCTTTCTTATTGGCTTTTTCCTTCTCTTTATTTTCTTGCTCAATATTGTCCATGATCTTCTTCATACGCTGTAGATTGGTATGCATAGCAATACAATTGTTTTCCATGAACTCTAAGTTATCAAATACGATATTTTCGTCAGTTTCTTGGTCCAAAAATAGTGTCTTTGAGTTCGGAATCCAAGATATGCTGCTTATTGCCAATTGCCTGGATATGTAACTCTCTATGCCGCTATAGTCGCTCGGCTCTTTGTCTGTCAGGTACGATAAATAGCAAATATAGTTCCACATGTAATGCTCTTTCGTTATGTGAGTTTCGAAGTCAGCGCATCCTGGCTTCTCGAAATCCTCGACTGGCAGACCACAGATAAAACACGACCCTCGGAGATCCTCGTTCTTACTTATGTCTAGATCTCTGAGGGCAGAGAACGTATCAATGATCAGGCCAGCCATGATTTCGAACAGCAGTATGGTCAGTATGATCAAGGCAACGTTATCGTATATGTAGATGTAGTAGTCTGGATAGCTGGCACGCTGGTTTTTATCGCCTGCCAGCACTCTCGCAATCTTGCCATTGTTCTTGATCAGGTTGTCTATCAGGCATATGAAGCAATAGAACATGTTAGTGCAGCAATACATGGCGTCGTTCTCGTTGTTAGGCTCAGGCGCACCGTCTGACGGATCGGCTGGCGTGTCCTGGTATGTGCCAGGGAAAGTGCCTTGTTCTCCCGATTCTGCTAGACCAGGTATTGAGGTGGGGTAGAGTGCTTCGGCGTTGTTCAAGACGCGCGCCATCATCGAGTACCACAGCAAAGCGAAGACGTAGCACATCAGTATTATCA
>JAYWHF010000161.1:0-1588 GCA_043777855.1 Gammaproteobacteria bacterium
AAGTTTTTGCGCGCTTATAACGATGGCCAAGAGCTGTACAATATTCAACACCGTATGGATGCTATGCACAGTGAAATCAGCAATAACAGTGCACAAATCAACAATCGCTACAATGATATTGCACAGCTAAGACGCGAGATAGTAAAAAGTAATGACGAAAAGGATCGACGTTACAAAATGCGTTTAATTATTGATATGGAAAATGAAATGCGCAATTTGGATTATGATTCGCAGCGCGCCGAGCGCGAGCTGTATTTATTAAACAATGATTATCGTGTGGTTGAAGATAGTCATCGCCGCATGGGCTACATAAACTAATACCAGCCAGTCAGAGAGATTTATGCCCAGTTTGAATCAACAAATATTTATCGGTGCGCTGCTTGGCCTATTGGCTGGCGGTGTGCTAACACAACTGGGTGATGCATCGCCGGTGCGCGAATGGAGCTTGTACGCCTGTACTTTATCAGCCGGTGTATTTGTAGATCTGTTAAAAATGATTTTAGTTCCGCTGATTTTTTCCACCATAGTGGTGGGGGTGGCTAACTTGCAGGCGCACCAACAAATTCATCGCGTGTGGGTGGCAACCCTGCTGTTCTTTATGACCTCTACCGCCTTGGCTATGCTGTTGGGTTTAACCGTCATGAATGTGTTTCGCCCCGGCGAAGGTTTGCATTTAGCGATGTTCCAAGATGCGCTAACTAACTTTCATCATAAACAAATGACCAGTGCAGAATTTTTTACACAATTTCTGCATGGGCTATTCCAAAATCCTTTTTCGGCTTTTGCTAAAGTCGATGTATTGGCTGTAGTAATTTTTGCTTTATTTTTAGGCGTAGCCTTGGTTGTTGGCGGTGATCGCTATCGCACTATTTTAAATTTGTTTCAAGAGTTTTTAGATTTAATGATGCGCATTGTGGGGTGGATTATGTTGATTGCCCCGCTGGGAATTTTTGCACTTTTAACAAAATTAGTGGCAACGCAAGATATTGCGCTCCTTTCCACCTTGGCAAAATTTATTGTATTGGTCACAGGCTCAACCATAGTGCATGGCGTGATTGTATTGCCGCTGTTGTTATATATCGTCACCAAAAAATCGCCATTGTGGTTTTTTCGCGGTGCGCGCGAAGCCTTGATCACCGCATTTGCAACCAGCTCTAGCTCGGCAACGCTGCCGGTAACACTAAAATGCACCACCGAAAATTTAAAAGTGAGCAAAGATATTAGCGGTTTTGTCGTACCGCTGGGCGCCACCGTTAATATGGATGGCACCGCACTTTATGAAGCCGCCGCCGCGTTATTTGTAGCGAATCTCGCCGGTATTGAGTTGAGTATTTCGCAGCAGATGATTGTGTTCGTTACCGCCATGATCGCCTCCATGGGCGCACCGGGAATCCCCAGTGCGGGTATGGTTACCATGATTATGGTGCTTCAATCCGTAGGTTTACCGATTGAAGCAATTGCAATACTGCTACCCATTGATAGGTTGCTAGATACATTCCGCACGGCGGTTAATGTGGAGGGCGATATGATTGGGAGTGTGATAGTGCAGAAGTTGGTAGAGGGTAAACACGATATTAATAATGAGCGT
>JAYWHF010000162.1:0-4519 GCA_043777855.1 Gammaproteobacteria bacterium
ATATCTCTTGCCGGAGAAAAAGCGACGAGCTTACAGGTAGCTGATCTCTTTTTCTATGCGGGTTGAGTTATGCACTTCGCAGTTGAATCCGCCCGATGATTTTTAACCAATAGTAGTTCTTATGCAAATTGAACTTCAACCAGCCTACGTATTACACACCCGTGCATATCGGGATACTAGCATGTTAGTCGATTTTATAACCCCTCATTATGGGCGTTTTACCGCGGTAGCGCGCGGTGTGCGCTCACGCAAAACCATAAAACGAAATTTGCTGAACCCTTTTACTTATTTACTCATTTCCTTTCAAGGAAAATCAGACTTAAAATTACTGACGAGTTTTGAATCGAGTGGCAAAAATTTCAGTTTGACGGAGAGGCATCTCTTTAGTGGATTCTATCTGAATGAGTTGTTGATGCGTTTGCTGCCTGCTATGGATGCGCACCTAGACATTTTTAGCCTTTATGAGGCTAGCTTACAGGCCTTGCATGAATCCCAAGAAATTGAAATTGTG
Source organism: Gammaproteobacteria bacterium (assembly GCA_043777855.1). GTDB lineage: Bacteria > Pseudomonadota > Gammaproteobacteria > Pseudomonadales > Cellvibrionaceae > Cellvibrio. The sequence continues at coordinate 512 of JAYWHF010000162.1, forward strand.
TTACGGAAATTTGAGCTACGGTTGTTGGCTGAGCTGGGTTATGAAATTAATTTTCAAGCCGACGCAAGGAGCGGTTTTGCGATAGAAGCCGATAAATTTTATTCCTTAGATGCACAGCGTGGCTTTGCTCGAGTGGATTATCCTACGCCCATGCATGATCACATTAGTGGGCAGCATATTCTTGCGATAGCAGAACAAGATTACGGCGAGATGGGTACGCGTCAAGCCGCTAAACGAATAACCCGTTTGCTACTTCAGCCTTTGCTAGGAAAAAAGCCTTTAGCCAGCAGAGAATTATTTAAATAGTGGTTATTGGCTTTTGATTTTTTCATTCATTCTTGCGAAATTTCGGCTGTTACCGTTAAACCAAAAAAATCACTCAAATCGCGTTTTTCTCCCCAATGCAAAACCTCGTCAATGGCGTTGTTGAGTTCTTTTACTGCATGTTTAATTTTTTTCGGCTCACCGGTTTGCAGTAACTTTTCGAGTGATGCACTTGATTTTTTGAGCTGTGGTACGCCGCAATAGCAACAGCTTCCATAAAGTCGGTGAACCAATTCACTCACGCCGGCATTATTGTTTTCGTCAGCGGCCTGATTAATATCTATTTTTTCTTGGGGTAAGCTGGCGAGCATCATTTTCAGCATGTCATGTGCAAGCAGTGCTTTATTGTTGGCTAGCTTTAAACACAGCTTAAGATCGACAGGGCTATTTACATCATGGGGCGGTAGGTCGCTCAGCTTACTAATAGTTGCCTCTGTTGAAGGCGCGCTGACGATCTCGTTGCGTGCAGTGAGTTCTCTTTCTGGCCGTAAATTTGCCCACCGATTAATGATGTGGGCGAGTTGCGCCTCACTCACCGGTTTACTGATGTAATCGTCCATGCCGGCAATGAGTAGTTGGGATTTTTGTTCAGTAATCGTGTGTGCGGTCAGTGCAATGATAGGCGTTCGGCGCAAGCCAATTTCAGCCTCGCGGATGCGCTTTGTGGTTTCAAATCCATCCATGCCGGGCATTTGTATGTCCATAAAAATAACGTCAAATTCATTAAATTTACAGGCATCAATGGCCTGCAGCCCACTGTTAGCTTGAATAACTCGCGCATTTAATCCGCGCATTAACTCTGATGCCAATTGTAAATTCGCGGGGTTGTCGTCCACCAGTAGCACGGAAACATTGGGCTTAGTGTCTTCGAGTTGTGCGGCGTTTTTTTTGTCAGGCTCGGCAAGCGCCACGTTGAGATTTTCACAAATAATTTTCAGTAACGAGTCGTAAGCGATGGGCTTACGCACGAAGAGGGTATTGTTGTTGTAATCGCTATTGCGGAACGATTTTAGTTGTGTTGCGTGACAGCAGACAATAACCTTACAATTGAATTCATTGGCCAGTTGGTCGCTAATTCCGTTGAGTAGCGCAGGCTGAATGATGCGCTCAGTGAGTGCCATATCCAGTATGAGTAATTCAAAGGGGTTACCATTTTTTGCTTCACGTATCACAGGAAATATATCGTGAATATGGTGTATGGTTTCCTGATTTATTTGCCACTCGCGCAACAGTGATTGGATGTGCTCGAGTGAGTCTTGGTTGATTCCGCATAGTAGAATTCGATGATTGCTTAATGATGGTAGTGGGCGCGTGCCACTGACTCTTTTATCGATGCCAAAACGAGCGATAAACCAAAATGTAGAACCTTCATTTAATTGACTCTCTACACCAATCTCGCCGTTCATTCGCTCAACAAGACCTTTGCAAATAGCAAGACCTAAGCCAGTACCGCCTTGTTCGCGCGAGTTGGAGGAATCTGTTTGCGAAAAAGGTTTGAATAAACTGTTTTGTTGCGCGTAAGTTAATCCTCTGCCTTGATCGCTGACGCTGACTTTTAGCATTAAGTGTGTTTCATGCATGGCGACTGCGGTAACTTTTACAATGATATTGCCTTGCTCGCTAAATTTAATCGCATTGCTGAGTAAGTTGGACAGTATCTGCCTAAACCGCAGTGAGTCACCCAATAAGATATTGGGAATGTTGGCGTCGACATAACTCAATAGTTGTAAGTTTTTTTCTTGGGTGTTTGGCGCAAGTATCTGCAGTGTTTCGTCTATAGTTTGGCGAAGTGGCAAGGGCGCATATTCCAGAGAAAGTTTTCCAGTTTCTAACTTCGAAAAATCGAGAATACCGTTAATAACAGTCAGTAAACTTTGTGCGGAATTTTGAATGGTGTTGAGGTAGTCCGCTTGCTGTTCATTGATTTCCGTCTTCAACGCTAATGCGGTAAACCCCAGAATGCCATTGAGTGGTGTGCGAATTTCATGGCTAGTATTGGCTAAAAATTCTGATTTGATTCGGCTGGCCTCAATCGCTTCTTTGCGCGCAATATCGAGTTCAATATTTTTAATTTCAATGGTTTCCAGCGTTTCACGCAAGTCCTGTGTTGACTGTTCGATGTGATTTTGTAGTCCAACTTGCGCAATTTCCAATGACTCCGCCATGTCGTTGATCGCATTAGCGATGTCTGTAAACTCGCGACTTTTTTGTGGGTTTACACGTGTCCCTAATTTGCCTTGAGCTAGATGGTGAATAACCTGTTTGATATGGGATAGTGGTTGCGAAATTGCGTTAAACAAAGAAATTGCTAAATAAGCGGCAATCAAAAAGCAGAGCAGCGTAATGGCGATCGTCATTAAAATCGTTTGATAATGAATCACCATGTAGGGCGACGATAACATTTCAACGTCAACCCGACCAATCGGATGTAAGCCGCTTTTGTCAGCAATAGGATGGCTAAAAATAATTGTTCGACGCGTTTCGGCGCGGGTGGGAGCATTAAGATTAGATGAGCGCTCGGTGTCTGAGACAGGTAAAAATTCGGGCCCGGTGTGAAATGACACCGCTGTCGTCGTTAAATTTACATGGAGCGCGCGTACGTAGGGATCTTCGAGTGATCCATCCAGCAGTGCTTGAACCAATACGTTGTCTTGGCGAGTGAGTGGCGCGTAAATAAGTTGCGCTGTTTTTCGCGTCATAGCGTTGCCACGCATATCGACAAATTTCGAGAGTTCGTAGAGGCAGAAAGACACTAAGCACACCGATAGCAATAACGTCACTGAAACAGCAGGAATAAAAATTAATTGCAAAATGTTACTTTTAAAGCTGCGGGGAGTGGGTGACATTGTTGAAGTTCCTTCAAGTGCTGTTGAGCAGCCGGCGGGTAAATTTTGCTTAGCTCTAGGTTCATTTAGCGGTAGAATAGCCGCCTTTTACCGACACTGTCAAAACGTTAGGTCGGGTTGCTGCCGCGCTGAAAGGCGCAAATCTGTAGCGCGCGAGATGAGGGTATTATGGATTTTCCAACGATTGAAACTTTTGTGGGTAACACGCCACTGGTGCGCTTACAGCGCCTGCCTGGAGCAACCAGTAATATCATTTTGGCGAAACTCGAAGGCAATAATCCGGCAGGGTCAGTTAAGGATCGTCCCGCCTTGTCGATGATTCAGCAAGCTGAGGCTCGCGGGCAAATAGTGCCTGGAGACACTTTGATTGAAGCCACCAGTGGCAATACAGGTATTGCGCTGGCGATGGTGGCGGCGATTAAAGGCTATAAAATGATTTTGATCATGCCCGATAACTGTACCGCTGAGCGCAAAGCGGCCATGAGTGCTTATGGAGCGCAGCTTATTTCGGTGACCCAATCCCAAGGTATGGAAGGTGCAAGAGATTTAGCGCTGTCGATGCAGGCGCAAGGTAAAGGGAAGGTGCTTGATCAGTTTGGCAATGGCGACAACCCTCGCGCACATTACACAACGACCGGCCCTGAAATCTGGCGGCAAACGCAGGGTCGTATTACCCATTTTGTGAGTTCAATGGGCACCACGGGCACTATCATGGGTACATCACGTTATCTTAAAGAGCAAAATCCCGCGATTAAAATTATTGGATTGCAGCCGGATGAAGGAGCGAGTATCCCCGGTATTCGTCGTTGGCCCGAAGCCTATTTGCCGACTATTTTTG
>JAYWHF010000163.1:0-1581 GCA_043777855.1 Gammaproteobacteria bacterium
TAAAAAACCGACGTCGTCTTTTGTGGAACCGAGTGTTTCTTCTGTTGAAAAAAATGAATCCAAAAAGTATGAGTCTGATAAAAAAGAAGATCCCTTAAAAACGCTTAGCGTTCAATCAGAACCGGCAAAAGAGGATTATATCGCTCGCAAATTCGAAAAAATATCTGACGACGGAAGCGCTACACAGTGCCAGCTGCACGCCGCGGAGATTCAGTGCTCTACAAAACGCTATCGATTGGTGGGTAACAAAATGAATAGTCGCTTGGAAAAGGGAGTTTTGAGTGAAACGAATAAGTTGGCATTGCCGTTGTTTCAACCAGGTGAACCCTTGAATGCCTACGTAAGTTCCGCGTATCGGCAATATATTGATCGAATGCTCGCGATAGGGCTAGGTGGAGTCACTATGACCTATGCACGGTTTGCTTATCTTTATGAAGATTTACAGTCAAAAAATGTAGATTTTATTCGCCGATTTGAGCTCATGTATAGTTATCTGAAAAGCGACAAGGCGTCCATGTCGATTAGCGAGAAAATTCCGGTAAATCTTCAGCTTGCTTTGCAATACTGTGAGCTTTTAACTGAGCGGCGTTACGTTTGTGCGGCTCAAGGTCAGAATTATATTTTTGAGTTAGAGTAATTTTAGCTTAACTTTTGAATGCGATATGGCGGGTTATATTGCTCGGCCATTTTAGTTAAATCATTGTGAGCCTAGTGTGATCTATGGAAAAAATTCCCGTTGGTGTTAGTCAGTGTTTGTTGGGTGATTCTGTGAGATATGACGGTAGTCATAAACGTAATACCTATTTAGTGGACGTGTTATCCCGCTATGTGAATTTTATGCCAGTGTGCCCAGAGCTTGCCATAGGGCTCGGTGTTCCGCGCAAGCCTATTCGATTGATTGTTACAGATGGCCAAGATCGTATTCGCGGTGCAGAAGATGCAGACTTAGATGTAACCGATGCATTAATACTTGAAGCGGAAAATACCGTAGAGCGCTTGCCAGAACTTTGTGGGTATGTGTTTATGCAAAACTCGCCGAGTTGTGGTGTTTATGGTGTTAAGCGCTACGGAGACAATGGGTACGGTATTGATAGCCGTGGCCGTGGGGGCTATGCAAAACGCTTTATGGAACTTATGCCTTTGCTGCCCGTTGAAGAGGCTGGCCGACTGAGCGACGCAGGTTTGCGAGAAAATTTCATTACGCGAATTTTTGCACTATATGATTGGCGAAAAACAGTGGGTTCGGAATTGAGCGCAAAAAAATTAGTAGCATTTTATTCGCGTTATAAGTACCAAGTTATGGCGCATCATGTGCCTAGCTATTTTTTAATTGGCAAGCTCTTGGCGAATCTCAACGCCAAACCCATTGATGCAATAGGTAAGGAGTTTGTGGCGCTATTTATGACTGCGCTAGGTCATAAAGCAACGCGTAAAGGAAATGCTAATGCGCTAATGCATTTGCGTGGATACCTAAAGCGGCATATTAGTAAACTGGATAAGGAGGAGCTAAGTAACGCCATTGAGTCATACGCACAAGGGTTAACCCCCATCATAGTTCCACTCACGCTACTCAAACACCAC
>JAYWHF010000164.1:0-1581 GCA_043777855.1 Gammaproteobacteria bacterium
AACAAACGCTTTAGATTTGACAATAAGGGAAATCGGGGAACATTTATATGCAATAGCTGTGGCGCTGGTGATGGTGTTAGGCTAATTTCGCTGTTCAAAGGCTGGAGTGACGCTGAAACTTTCATGCAAATGAGGGGGGATTCAATTGTTCTGGAAAGCAAGAAAAAACCATTCTTAGCACCAGTTGAGAAGCCAAAGGACGTTGTGAAATTAAAGGCTAAGTTGCAGAATTTATGGGATGCATGCTTACCAATTAGAGGCACTGCGGCTGAGCTGTATTTGCAGCGTCGTGTTCCAGGCCTTGATGTATCTACCATTTCAACTTCAATGAGGTTTCATCCTGCGTTGGAGTATTGGGAGCAAGTATCGAAAGGAAAATGGGAGGTAACTGGCCGGCACCCGGCGTTGGTGGCGCGTGTTGTAGGCATGGACGGTATTCCATTCACCTTACATCGCACTTTTCTGACTAAAGATGGCTACAAAGCCCAGGTTGAAGAAGTTAAGAAGCAAATGGAGTCATATCGTAAGCTTTCTGGCGAAGCGATTAGACTTAACGTGGCCAAGGGAAATTCCCGTGTGCTACTGGTTGCAGAAGGTATTGAGACTGGATTTGCTGTAGCTACAAGTACCGACAACAAGCATGAGGTTTGGTCAGGTATGAATTATTCAAATTTGGCAAAATTGCAGATACCAGATCGCTTCGAGAAGGTTATCATCTGTGCTGACCGAGATAAAATCGGGAAGCAGGGGTTTAGACCTGGAGAACACGGGGCAGAGCTTTTAGCTGAACGCATTCGTGCTTCGGGTAAAAATGTTCTTATTCGCGTTCCTAAAGATGAAGGTGTAGATTTTTGCGATCTTTGGTTTGAGAAGATGCAAACAAAAATCCGCGCTGTTGGTTAAATCAAAGGTGGGTCATTCAATTGACCCACCCTCAAAGCAAATCCTTATCGGTTTGCTTTGAGGGTGACACGCTTTCAATGATGCTTGTCCTTGTCACACAAAGGGCATACGTTGTGCGCGGTATTCGATTCACCCAAGTATGAGGTTGAACAAACCCTGCATTTGTACAGTTTGTGTGATGAAGTGTTGCCCTTGCCTTTGAGTGATTCTTGATCTCGTAGCCGTTTTCTTAAGTTATCAGCCCTTTCAGGTGTCAGGGTATCAGGATGCTTCTGAGTGACAGCTGGCGAACCATTAATCCGCCAAAAATGGTAGTACGCATGCATGAAAGCTACGTTCCTGTCGCCGTCGTGAGCCAAACACTTCTTGTACAGTCCAAAGAATAGAGTGCTAGCGAACACTCGCTCTGGATTTTTGGTAAACCATGTTGGATCACTAGGGCCAAGACCTGACGGACTCTTTTTGCCATGAATCCGTTTGTAAAAATCACGGCTATGAATGTCGGTAATTCCAGTGACGCGTTGTGCGGTTCGGCTGCGTGCGCCTGTTTTTATTATGAGTGCTGTCCACTCATTAATGCTTTCTTTGTCCGTTGATAACATGGTGGGTGTTCCTTTTTTGAATTCATCGTTAGAACGATGAATTCGATTTTGTTAGTGAATGGATAAGTGCTTGACA
>JAYWHF010000165.1:0-1579 GCA_043777855.1 Gammaproteobacteria bacterium
AAGCAAGATAGCGTCGATTTTACCGCAGGTTTGGTGTAGACGATTTTCGCTCGTACTCATTAAATTCGCGGCTAAAAAAGTCGCGTTAGTAATTTCAGCACGCTTCGCATTTTCACGCCCGCGAATAACCATAGATTCTTCGGCCTCCATGCCAAAAACTTGAGCGCAACGACGTGCCAATGGCAAGGTAAAATTTCCTATGCCACAAAATAGATCTAGAACTCGTTCATCGCCCTTCAGTGACAGCCACTCAATCGCCTGAGCAATCATTTTCTCATTCACTAACGCGTTGACCTGAGTGAAGTCTTGCGGATGAAATCCTAATTCGATATCAACATTCGGCAAGGTGTAAAACAATCGTGGATTAACAGATTCACCTGCTGGATTTTTTAAACTCGCCGCATCGCCATCCTGCAAAAACGCCATGAAGTTGTGCGCTAGCGCTAGTTCATTCAGTTGAACAAGATCTGCTGAGTCCAACTTTTTCGTATGGCGCAGCACCACGGCCGCTCCTTGGTTGGACTCGATAAGCTCAACATGCGTAACTGCTTTGACAGAACGCAAATCGGTTAACCACATTTTTAGCGGTGCCAACAAAAAATTGAGCGCGGGCGCCAATACAATGCACTTGTCTATTTGTACCAACTGCTTACTATTTTGTTGACGAAAGCCCAGCGTAACCTCGCCGCTATCGGCATACCAAACACCCATGCGCGCCGTGCGTCTATAACCTTCGGCGGCAGACTTTATGGGCGCTGAAATGTGCTTGGGAATAACGCCGCCCCAACGCTCTAATTGCTCAAGCACCGCATCTTGCTTGAGAATAAGTTGATGCTCGGTGTTGAGATGTTGCAGCTGACAACCACCACACGCCGAAAAATGCGCGCAGGCTGGCGCTTGACGATAGAGCGATGGCACCAGCACTTCATCAATTCGTGCATCTGAATAGCGCGTATGCTCTTCAAGCAAGCGCGCTGTTACACGCTCACCGGTCAAGGCACCTGCCACAAACAGCGTTTTATTTTTCCACTCACTTATGCCGCGACCATCATGGCTCATGCGATTAATAGTGACCTCACCCAAACGCATATTCAATTGCGATAGCTTTTTGTCCGGAGCGCGAGGGCTGTCGCGGCGCGGCGCATCATCTTTCACATATACCTTGCCCTCGCTCACCTTTTTCACACGAGGTTTTTTGCCAAGCGGATTACCGCCCTGACTAGCGAGGCCGCCCTTACCCGACAGACCACTGTTTTTACCTGAAGAGCTACCCTTGCGATTAGACATTAGAAAATCTCGAAAAACCAAATCAAATAAACTGCACACAGGAAACCAAATGTTGGAAACCCACTATAGACGAGAGAAAAAGAAGGGTTTACTGATTGAACAATCCTGACGATAAATATCTATCGCCACGATCACAAATGATGGCAACTATGACGGCATTTTCAACCTGCTTACTTAAACGTAACGCTGCAGCAACAGAGCCACCCGAGGACACTCCACAAAAAATTCCTTCTTTGCGCGCAAGCTCACGCATCGTATTTTCAGCGTCTAACTGGCCCATACTAACAATCTC
>JAYWHF010000166.1:0-1575 GCA_043777855.1 Gammaproteobacteria bacterium
ATCAAAGATGTTTCGTTAACGGCCAAGTGGGAGCGTGCTCTGGAAATGGTAGCAAGCGGCACTGCAAAGCCAGAGCAGCTGCGTTCAAAAGTCAATTCCATGTTGTTTGATCTGGTCGGCAAACTGCTGCCCGCAAAGTCGCCCAAAGCTTGACTAAAGTTTGAATTAAAGGAAAAATAAAATGTCCCCTTCTGTTATGTCAAAAGATGATTTCACGGTTGCACGAAACCTGTTGCGCTGGGTATCGGTTGGCGTCCAGCCAGACCCCCAGCGGGCGACAGATGTTGTGTCCATCGTTGATGCCTACAAGAAAACAGACTTGTTTAGCGAGCTTGCCCCAGTTGGCCAGTTGGCTGAAGAAGTGCGCCGCGGCGTGATGCCGTCTTACCAGAATTGCAAATCGAGCGAGGCAATTCTGAGCAGTATTTATGCACGACGCTACGATGAAGTGCCTGGCGAGGTCAATCGTGGATAAGTCTGCCGGCGCTCTGCCAACACGTCAGCTTGCTCACAACATGTTGCTGGCTGCAGGCAAGCTGACTGCTACAAACAGATCGTTGTTTGACCGACTCTTTCTGAGGGGCGAGGCAGAAGGCTCTATTGCAAGTGAGCTAAAAGTGACTGCAACAGAGTTGCAGTCACGAAAAACAAGCCTGCTTCGCGCTTTGATAGCGGCAACTTCTAGTGAACCGGAGAAAGTCGCATGAACTTATCTTTGCCATGGCTCCCAACACTCAGTCCCGCGCAAGAGGCTGCTGAAGCGCGAAAGGTTGAAAACTTATCTGACTGGCCTGAAACAGTGATGCTTGCAGACCAGATTCCCGAACCGCATAACAGCGACGATTTGTCGTTTTTCATTGATACAGGACTCGGACAATTGCTGCGAGCCATGCTGAAGCAGTCACTTAATGACATCATCGAAGATCGAAAGAATTCTCACGCGTCAGCTGAAGTCAGTCTGAGTTCACGCTGGCCGACTACTCCTGCGGGGTTGTCAAGCATTGAGTTTCTGATGCCAGGTGTATCGCCGCATTTGGTGATTGCGCATATTTACAAATCGCCTCAGGTGGTTCTCAATGCGCTACTGATTGGAGAGAAGACTTCTGCCGTCGAGAGCGCACAGGAACCCGCTAGTTCATCAGTCAAAGAATTCAGTGTGAACAGCTCCAAGGGCTCGGATTTAAGCGCGTTACCTGATGGTTTTGCAGGCCGTTATTCAAGTGACGACTTCGAGCCCTTTCCTGTAGAGCGGCAGGTGTAGCAATGGGTACGAGAGCTATTCCTGCTTCTCGATTGCTGGCAGCCCATGCTGAAACCCGGAAGATATTTTTTACGTCGCAAGGACTGGAAGCCAACGGGGAGAAGGTTTTCATCGAATCCGTGATTGTGTTCAGTTCCAGTATGTTCTTGCCTGCGGTGATAGCCAAGGCCGAATCCATGGCTAGGTTCTTGTTTGGATCAGCGGCAGTGCTGGGAACGCGCCGCAGCGTTAACGACATGGGGCTTCTCGGGGTTGAGGCTGATGTAATGGCCGTAGATGGCTCGCCTCAAGGCGTCTTGCGGGGATTACTCATG
>JAYWHF010000167.1:0-4482 GCA_043777855.1 Gammaproteobacteria bacterium
AGCGCCATCAGCGGCTGCCGGATGTTTTAGCACTGTCGAGGCTGTTCCGCCCACTAACGCCAGAGTTGTAGCGCTCAAATTTCCGGCGCTAGTCGCAAGCGTAACGTTTGAGTTGACCGATACATCCAAACTGCTGCAGGCCGCATCCACACAAGCTCGCACAGTCACATCGGCGCCTAAGCAACTCAGCCCCGAGGACCGAACCTGCAACTCGTAATGATCCGGCGCTGGACAGGTACGAACTTTCGACAACAAGCTCGCGATACTGGCTTGTGGCAAAGCACTCGAATAGATATTCACTTCATCAATATTGCCAAGAAAATGAAAGCTCGTCAGCACGCCCTCAGCCGATGCCGATGTTTCACCACCAATCGCCGCCGTTCCTGAGCCATCTGACCAAGTGCCGGAATAGGCTCCGGAGGTTTTCGCTTGCAAAACCCCGCTGGCGCTGTAAACGTAAAGCGTCACTGTCTTGGCGGCGGTATCTACGACAGCGGCAACGTAGTACCAGGCATTACTGGTTAACACGGGATTGGTATCAACACAAAAAACTCCGCAATTGGGATTGGTGCCTTGACCTGTGACAGCACCCGAATTGGTTAACCGGCGGGCAAAAAAACGTAGCTTTGGTTGACCGGTGCCATCCGCTAGGCTCAGGCCCCAGCCATCTCCGGCATCATCGCGCACCAAAATCCGTTGATGCTGCGCGCTCGCATTTGACGAACGAATCCATGCCGCAAAAGTAAATCCGTTCGGGAGCGTTGGAAAACTGGACAGCTCAACATAATCGTAGACCCGAATGGCGCTGCCAAGAGTGCCATCAAACGCGCCATAGCGACAGGTACTCTGCGGGCCGCTGGTAAATGCGGGTGTGCCAGACGTGGTCGAGGGCACAACATTGCCGGTAACCGAAACTCGGGCCCTACCGTGATTGCCACTGCCGCTACTATCCTTAACTTCACCGGCCGAGCCATTCCAAAGCAACTCATCCATCCGCCAGGACCCCAAGGGCACAGGTGTACAGGCATTCACCGGATTAGTGTTGGGTACACAGGTGCCTGTTACCGTACTTCCGGTTAAAACGTTAACAGTTCCATTGCTTAGCGGAGCGGCACTTAAGTCACCAAACACCGTAGACGCGTTGAGCGTGATGTCGTTACTGGTAGTACTGATGTTAACGGTAGATGTCGCAGTCCCAATCACACTGCTGCCGATGCTTACTGAGCTCGCGCCGGAAATACTGCCACTGGTGATAGTCACCCCAGAGAAGGTCATGGCATTACTGGCCGACATAGTGAAAGCGCCCGCCAACACGCCTCCAGTGATACTCATTCCCGACTGTGCCCTTGCACCACCGCTTAGATTTGTACTATTAGTGGTGATGGCATTGCTCGAACTCGTGACTAAACCGGTAACACTGCCACCGGTTAAAGAAATGGATCCACTAGTGGTTATGGTTCCGTTAACGGCAAGGTTATTGAATGTTACTGTTCCGCTAGTACTCGTGACATTGCCAAATAAATTACTGGTGCCGGCACCCAGCGCCGAGGTAAATGTACCGCCGTTTGAGACCAAGGAAACTCTATTCGTACTGCTGCCAATGGTATTGGCAAGCCCCAAGGCAAAACCATTATTAGCTGAAATAGTGACGGCGGTATTTGCGCTAATCACATCGTTGTTGGCAAGTGTAACGCGGCCATTTCCAGTGCAAGTATAGGTCGTACCAGTTACCGACCAGCTTGTGCTGCAAGGAGGGCGCCCGCCGCTGGTTAGATTGTAAGTAGCCGCTTGAATGTGTAGCGCTAAAAAAACCATGACAACGGATAAAAACATCCGCATGACATCCAAGTATCGGCGCATAAACTTAGCTAAACCTAACTCCACCGTCTGCATTTATTCCTGCTCCAAAAAAGAACCGGCTTCGATAGTACGCACTGATTTTAATTGGCCGCTACCGCAAGTTCCAACGCTGGATATTTTATAGAAACTTTTCAATTTATTAATTCCGGCACTCGTGGAATAGTTAGCCGCCGCGCTCGGCGCGCAACCGGTGTTATCTGAATATAAACAGCTACAGCTAACCAATGCGGAACAATTTTTTAGCCCAGCCACATTGAATACATAGGTAGTATTTAGCGCACTGCACCGCGTATCAGTCAATTGCCGCGAGCTTGCATCGGGGAAAAACAACGCTTGCATTCCTCGCTGCCCACCGCTTTCAGCGGCATAAAAAGCTTGCACAGAAATCATTTCCAAAGTTGCTGACGTGCTGGTTTGAATTGTATTGCGCGATAACACCAAGGCGAACAGGCTCATCACCACCAGTATAAATATCGCCAATGGCATTAAAAAACCTTGTTGTTTTTTAATGCCGTGGTTTGACGGGCGCTGAAATTTATTAGGGCACATTGCGTATCATCACCGATTGATTAATCGCGACAGATTCACCACTGCGAGTAAATGTAAGATTAAATAAAACATTCACATTGCGATTTTCGCTACCTGCTGTTACTCCAAAAGGCGTTGCAGAACTGATGTTGTCAGCCATCACACTATAAGTAGAACTCGTATCAACACTCGCACTGGCCGCATCTTGATTTCCATAGAAGCGCAACTGATTGGCAACCACACAAAAAGCCTGCGGAAAATCTACTAAATAAAAGCGCTTATTTAAGGAATTGCGTTGCCATGTTTTGGCCGCTGATAATGTTAACTCCGTGACGGTACGTGAACTTAAGCCCGCGCGTGACGCCGCGCCGAGCCCATAAACTTCCGCACTGCTTATTGCACCAATGCTAACAAATTGCGCAGTGCCGAAATCAATGGTGTGTGGTGAAACAGCCAATGTTGCCGCGGCTGTCACACCATTAACTGTATCAGCGACAGGGTTCGTATAGTTTCCGCCGCTAACAATCGGCATAAATTCAAGACAGGCATTGCTATTAGTAATACGCACACTGTAGGGCAGCGCTACGCGTAATTGCCGCGACATACGCTCCACCGCTTGCCGCCCCGTATTCACCAACCGCGAACGCGTTTGCGTGGTTTGGTAGGACTTAGTTGAATCAACCACAAACTTGCTACCCAGTACCGCCAGTATCGACAAAATAACCACAACAGTGATGACTTCAATTAAGGTGAAACCTTGCGTGAACTGTCGCTTTTTCATAACAACCTGGCACATTAAAAATTCGCCTTATAGGCTGCAAGTGTGACCGAGAAATTGAGCGGCGCAGTAACCGTGACAGTAATTAATTTTTGATCGTTCGGCGTTGAAACAGTAACGGGAATTACACTGACGCTACGTGTATAACCTGCATAGGGAGTATCCGTAAACCCATCAAAATCATCGACATCATTCATGTCGGCATCGGGCGTATTGTTACAACCTAAAGCACTGCTCCCCGTGCTGCTGCACGCGGGAATTCCGCCCGTTGGCGTATTGGCGTCAAATTTTAGTGCAAGAATTTCATCTAGTTTTGATTGAACTGCCTCAAGGGCACGCAGTTTTATAATGGGGTCAACATTGTGAATAAGGCTGTAGTTATAGGCTTTTATCAGCGCGCCGCTTGCGATGCCTACCACGACAATAAAAAAAATTAACTCCAGCAAACTCACGCCCGCTTGAAACACTAACGACGTTGCACAGGTTTTAATGCGCATAACCGCTGGCCTCGACGTTAACCATGGCACTCGCACCGACCGAATTCGTAAGCGTAATTGTACTAGACGTGGTACGCCCTAACTTGTCGTAAGAAAGCGTTAGGGGCGTGGCACTCACACCATTGGCAAAGTTATAGCTTTGTAAACTAGTCACCGGCGGAAGATTTTCTGTCACGCTGACTGAACTTGATGACACCACGAGCTGAACACCGCTGCGAGCCATCGCTGTTTGCTGCGCAAAAAATAAAGCCGCGATAAGATCATCGCGGCTTGCTTGAACACTTGTACTATTAACAGAACCCAATCTTGAAAATAAAGTAACCGACATTACACCGACTATAACCATGACGGCGATAAGTTCTATAAGCGTAAATCCGCGCTGAACCGGCACCATTATTGATATCAAAAAAAGTTGATGCTATGCACCAATACCTTGGAAAGAAGCAGTTCGTGTTTTGAAGGTGAGCGTACAAGTTACCGTTGTTCCCAAGCCGACAATCGGGGCTGTTGTAATAACATACCCCGTGGGTAAACCGCCCACTAACAAAGCACTGCCGTCGGTACAGTCCGCAACAGCCGTAGCGGCTACAGCGCCGGTAATACCTGCTGTGAATGCTACAGCGGCGGCATAATTAAGTGCCATACCACTACTCAAGTTACCGGCGACTCCCTGCACCGCCGCATTCTCTGCTGCCGCTGACATATTCACGAATTTTGGTAGCGCCGTCGCCGCCAAAATACCCAAAATGACAATGACTGCGATCAGCTCTATCAAGGTAAAGCCCGACTGTTGATTTTTCATAACAAAACTCCAAGCAA
>JAYWHF010000168.1:0-1569 GCA_043777855.1 Gammaproteobacteria bacterium
ATCAGAGGGACATAGAATCTGTATCTTAGATCCACTGTCGTCCCAAATTCACGGGGCGATACCAATAGGTTTAAATTGGCTCGCAGATGAGCGCGTAGAGTTTATACGCGGTTGCATTACTAGTCGTACAGATTTGCAATCTGTGCTTAAGGATATAACTCACATCGTGCATTTAGCGGCTGACACTGGAACAGGGCAATCGATGTATGAGATTGCTCGCTACAACAACGTTAACTCACAAGGTACGGCGTTGCTATTCGATATATTAGCTAATAGCGCGACATTAAAAATCAAGCGATTTGTATTATCGTCTAGCCGCTCTATCTATGGTGAAGGTGCATATTACTGCGGCGCTTGTGGGTCAGTTGAAGCACGCGTATTCCCTAGTTCGAGAACTTCAGCTCAGTTAGCAGCGCACACGTGGGAACCGAAATGCCCTACCTGTTCTGCGGCTCTCACAATGTTGCCCACGCTAGAAACTGACCAAGTACGCCCAGCTTCAATTTATGCGGCTACAAAATATGCTCAAGAAGATTTAGCCCGAATAGCGTGCGAGGCGATGGGCGTAGATTACTCCATCTTACGCTTCCAAAATGTTTATGGCGAAGGGCAATCTCTCAAGAATCCATATACAGGAATATTGTCTATTTTTTCTACACGGGTTCGTCATGGTTTGGAGTTGACAGCATTTGAGGATGGCCTTGAAACAAGAGACTTTGTTCATGTCGAAGATGTTGTCGAATCTATTTATAGAAGCCTTTTCATAGATCGCGCGGTAAATGATGTAGTTAACGTAGGCAGCGGTGTTGCAACTAGTGTGCTTGAAATCGCTACTAAGTTAACTGAGGCGTTGGGAGCCAAGCCTAATGTGAGAGTGACCGGTGATTATCGAATCGGCGATATCCGACACAATGTGGCCGACATTACAAGATTGAAAACAAAGCTTGGATACACACCAAAAATTTCGTTGGATCAAGGCTTAACGCGCTTCGCGGATTGGGTGCTTACGCAGCCACTGCCTGAGGATCTTCTCGGTAAGGCTAATGAGGAATTAATTTCTAGAAAGTTGATGGGAACTTCATCTTGACTGATTCGACCAACTGCTTCCGTTTACTTTTTTATTTGCGAGCAGATCTTTGCCGTCAACAAGCCTTGATGCAAGGTCTAGACAAGTGCCTATCAACTGGTTTTATCCTCTGGATGGGCATCATTTCTCCCCGCTTTACACCGGTATTGCTCTGCAGACTTGCGCACTGGTTCTTCTTGCTAGGCCTTTCTCCCATAGCGAAATTAGTTTCTTTGATAAATTTTTTTTTGTTCGGTATAGAAATTGCTGTGCGTTGCCCTATCGGCCCTGGCCTTTTTTTTCCGCATACGCAAGGGACAGTCATTGGGGCTTGGAGCATCGGCTCAAACGCAACCATTTTTCAAGGCGTTACAGTCGGTGCCAAAGAGATCGATTTCAGTTATTCAGAACTAGGGCGTCCAATTATCTGCAATGATGTAACCATTGGTTCCGGCGCTAAAGTCCTTGGAGGAATTACTTTGGGCAATGGCTCGCGTATTGGA
>JAYWHF010000169.1:0-12678 GCA_043777855.1 Gammaproteobacteria bacterium
CAACAAGGTCGTAAGCGCAATTTGTAACCCACCCAAACCAAACACTTGGCGACGCAACACCCACAAGCGTGATGGCTGCATCTCCAGTCCGATAATAAACATCAAAAACACAACGCCTAGCTCTGAAACATGCTGAAGTACATCCACTTGTGTAATCACGCCACTTGCCGCAGGGCCAAGCACCATACCCGCGGACAAGTAACCCAGCACGGCGCCCAATTTAAAATAACGAAATATGGGAACTAAAATTACCGCAGCTGCTAGCAGAAATAGCGCAAGGCTCATCGACATAAGTTACTCCAA
Organism: Gammaproteobacteria bacterium; assembly: GCA_043777855.1. GTDB lineage: Bacteria > Pseudomonadota > Gammaproteobacteria > Pseudomonadales > Cellvibrionaceae > Cellvibrio. The sequence goes on from JAYWHF010000169.1 coordinate 304, forward strand.
CAGGGGCTAAGCAGAGCGTTCAAAAAAGACTATCGAGATCTAGCATATTGAAGCCAATATATTGTTTTCGAAGGATTACACCATCCCCACAGCAACCTTCTCGAAAAGAATTTTCATATCGGCATCCTTCAACGCAATGCATCCCGAGATCCAGTCCGATTGTGCGCCACCGCCATGAATAAAGACCTATCCAATTTTATTAGTGATTGAGAGTGACTACCACACTCAAATCATCCTAAAGAAAGAATCTTACGCTTTACTGATATTTAAGTTAAGAATTCATAGTACGATACTGTAAAATCAAACTTAATATTTCGTGATCACTGATCGCATCAGCAAGAGACTCATTCATTGAGCGGCGCTGTGGCAGTCGAACATTAAACTTACTGCGCATAAGATCTTCTACCTGCTCATCAGAATTAGGATCAATTTCCTTTTCTGCGTAAATAGATATTCTTTGATAAATAAATTCCTTGTTTAGCATTGCTGGGTTTTCCTCAAAAAAAAATTTATGTATCGAAATGTCTGTACTAACTGTGCTGACAACAATAACACCTTAAATATTGTAGGCGAATTTTCTCTACTAACGTTCACCCTGCGTTGAACGCCACGCAATTAATCCACCGATAGCCACGAAACTCGCCGCAAGCCAAAAAGTTGCGCCGGCATACCATGGTGGCGTTGGTGCAACTGCAATCGCTGCAAAGGTACCTGCGAAAATAGTGGGTGCAATAATGCCAGCCACGCTGTTTAAACTGCCGATAGCGCCTTGCAGGCGCCCCTGTTCGTGGGGAGAAATTTTTCGGGTCATTATGGCCTGAGCGGCAGGGCCTGCAATTCCCCAGAATGCCGAGATTGGCATGATCGCCCAAAACCAGTAGCCACTGGGTGCTAATCCGTAAAGGAAAAACCCTAGCGCTCCACAGGCAGAACCCAACAACAACATGCGGCGCTCACCTAAAATAGCCTTTAATTTTCCGATCAAACCGCCTTGCACAATTGCCGCTAAAATACCGACGCCGGCTAAAGTGTAACCCACCATTTTAATACCCCAACCGAAACGGTAGTCTGCGTACAACACAAATGTCATTGGATACACCAAGTGAGCCAGCGCCATTAAAAAAGTCACCGCCACCAAGGAAAATACGGCTGGCTGTGTGCGCAACCAGAGTAACGACGCAACGGGATTTGCTCTTCGCCATGAAAACGCCGTGCGATTTTCTTTTAGCAATGACTCTGGCAACACAAAAAAGCCATAACAAAAATTTAAAATACTTAAACTTGCAGCAATCCAAAACGGTAACCGAGGGTTAATGTCTCCCGCAATACCACCTAGAGCGGGCGACAGTGTAAAACCTAAACCGAATGCCATGCCAATCATACCGAACGCTTTCGCTCTTTTTTCGGGAGGTGTTACGTCGGCAATATAAGCGTTCGCTGTTGAAAAACTAGCAGACGTAATACCCGACAATATTCGACCTATAAATAGCCAAGGTAGCGTTGTTGCTAACGCCATCAACATAAAATCCAAACCAAGACCAAGATTAGATAACAAGATAACCGGGCGACGGCCAAATCGGTCGGAAAGAGCGCCCTGTATGGGAGAGCTAATAAATTGTGTCATCATAAATGCTGTGGCAAAAACACCATGCCACTTCGCCGCTACGGATAAGTCACCCCCAACAAAACCGGCAATTAAGTGCGGTAGCACAGGAATAATTAAACCGAAAGCAAGAATATCGAGAAATACAGTAATAAAAATAAACGCAACAGCAGCACGGCGTGGTGAGGCGATCAAGGGAGGATTCATTAAGCTCTCTGCGATTGAAAAATTTCTGTGGGTGTAACGTAGATTTTTTAAAGAATTAAAGAAAATTATTTACGCTTGGTTCAAGAGAGATGAAATCACTTGTACTCTTTTAGCATGATGACTACTGAGAAAGAAATTATGTACACAGGTATATGTAGCAGATGCAAATCAAAAACTATAGCAACGACAAAAGTGGTTCAAATAAGTTTAGCTATTTGTGTTTTTTTGAGATGCTAACATATGCTTGTAGAAATTGGCCAATGCACCGGGTATAACATTCGCATATTTTCGATAGACATCACGAACTGCATTTAACTCTTCTAACGAAATTACATCATTATTGTTCAAGTTAAAGCTATCCATTGCCCAGTCGCTGAAACTTCTCTCAGGCACCGTCTCATCGATGATACGTACGATGTTTTTATGGCGAGGGTCTTTGGACATAGTCTGCATAAGCGTATCAAGCGCAGCTTGATGCCCTTCAATAAATTGCAAAAAACGCGAGTTGTGGTAGAACAATAAGCCGGTAATATCGCTTTGCGCATTTTTAACGGCAGCGTGCTCAACAATACACTTCAATAAAATATTGATGTTTTCAGATGGGGCGGTCAACTCACTGGTATAAACAATTAAATGCATAGCAAATCCTAATGGGGAATCTATATCATCGCGCCGGCGATTTTTGAGCAGAAAGCCAGATTAGCATCGGTACCAATTGTAACTGAACTGCAATCAATGACACATCATATAAAACATCTAAGCTGGGGTCGTCCTATCCGCTGCCCACAATCGCAGCTGGGTTATTTGCTCTGCCATCACGACTGACAACGGGCTAGTGCCGGCAATTTCTTCTAAAACAATCTGTGTCGTTAATTTTTTGCCTGTGCTGCAGCCGTGTAGAGGGCAGCCACAATGGCTTGCTCGATCTCAGAGCCTGAGAAGCCTTCACTTGCGACCGCTAATTTTTCCAATTCAAATTCCACCACATTCAGATTGCGTTTGATCATGTGAATGCTGAAAATATCCCTTCGCACCTCTGCATCGGGTAAATCAACAAAAAATATTTCATCGAGGCGGCCTTTACGAATCAATTCCGGGGGAAGCTTTGAAATATTATTACTCGTGGCTACGATGAATACTTTTGTGCGTCGCTCTGCCATCCAGGTGAGTAGCGTTCCTAATAAACGCATAGACACACCATTATCATTTCCATCCTGCGCCATGCCTTTTTCGATTTCATCTAACCACAAAACACAGGGCGACATAGCGTCAGCAAGCTTGAGTGCTTCACGCAGATTGCGTTCGGTTTCACCGTGAAACTTGTTATAGAGAGCACCCACATCCAAACGCAACAACGCTATACCCCACAACCCTGCAACTGCTTTTGCTGCAAGGCTCTTACCACCGCCCTGCACACCTAAAAGTAAAATACCTTTCGGCATATCCAGCTTATTTTCTTCATTCAGAAAGGCTTCACGCCGCGCAATCAACCAACTTTTTAAATTGCGTAGCCCTCCCACTTGAGAAAAATCTTGTGCTTGATGCTCAAAGCTCATCACACCTTCCATATCTAACAACGCAAATTTTGCTTTGTTGATGGCACTGACATCCATGTCCGACAATTCTCCGTCCGCCCAAATCGCAATGCGCACTAAACGACGGATGTCACTTACACTTAAGCCTTGCAAATTATTTAACATTTTCTTGAGTGTAATATTGTCCGTTTTCACACGCGTGCCGCCATGCCTATCGGACCAATCTTTAGCTTCCTCGCGAATAATTTCCATAATCTTATCGTCGCTAGGTAATGAGAGGGTATAGGAACTACTGTAGCGCGACAGTTCAGGCGGCAAACGCAATTGGTAACTCAAAAATACCAGCGTATGCGGCACAGCAAAATGATTCAACGCAATATCTTTTAATAAGCGCACCACTTGCGGCTGTTCAACAAGATAAGGATGAATATCGCACAAAGCATAAACACCGGGCTGCGTGTGTGTTCTAATCTGTTTTAACGCTTCTTCTACTAGATTAAACTCACTGCCTTTAGCCACCAACTGCGGGCCAAAATTCATTCGGGTTAAGCCTTCTGTCGTGGACCAACGATGTAAATCTCTGCCTTGTCGATTAGCCACTTGAACCAATACATCAAGTGCCTTCTTTTCTTCAAAGGTCTCAATGACAACCAGAGGAATACGCGAATCTAACAACAGCTTTAATTCATTGACGTCCTGCATCTGTGCCCCACACATTATTATGAAATCTTTACGCTGTAAAAATAGCAAACTAAATGCTGAATGACCAAACTTTAATTTTTAGTAACAACCTTTCGTGCGATACTGGCCCAACAACCCAAGACTGAGAGTTTTTTGCTATGCGCCAACTCACGGCTATTGACCGCTTTATTGTTCATGTTGACCGCGCCCTACGCACGCTGGCTGCAGGAGAGAAAATTGCTAAACGACCCTCTCCCGCAATAGGCATAGCGGAAGCCGAACTGTCACAAGCTGAGGCTCGCCACGCGGCCGGCCTAATGCGCGTTAATCACTCCGGAGAGGTTTGCGCTCAAGCGCTTTACCAAGGACAAGCGCTTACGGCCAAGCTACCTCAGGTACGCCACGAAATGGAAACGGCAGCGGCTGAAGAAGTTGACCATCTTATCTGGTGTCAGGAGCGCTTAAATGCGCTCAATAGTCAACCTAGTTTTTTAAATCCGCTCTGGTACAGCATGTCGTTTGCTATAGGCGCAGGTGCCGGCTTGATCAGTGACAAGGTCAGCTTGGGGTTTGTCGCGGCTACTGAACAACAAGTCTGCCAGCACCTGAAAAATCATTTAGGGGATTTGCCTGAGCAAGATGTCAAGAGTAGAGCAGTCGTTACGCAGATGCTGCGCGATGAAGCGCGCCATGCCGACGCCGCCTTATCCGCGGGCGGGCTGCAATTCCCTGCGGTAGTAAAGGGCTTAATGAGTTTAGTCTCCAGAGCTATGACTACAAGCAGCTATCGAATGTAAGAGCGAACGCGAAAACAAAAACTTGCCGCCTGATTTTTAATACTATGCTTCGCGAACTTCATAGGCATGGGTAATCTCAACGCCTGCAGCCTCTAACATAATCGACGCCGAACAATATTTAGTCGCAGACAATTCAACGGCGCGCTTCACTTGTGTATCTTTAAGCGCCTTTCCCGTCACAATAAAATGCATGTGTATTTTCGTGAACGGAGACGGCACACCTTCTGCTCGCTCGGCCTGTAATTCACAGCGACAATCAGTCACAAGCTGGCGCGCTTTTGTCAAAATACTCATCACATCAAACGACGAACAGCCACCCAAGCCCAACAGTAGCATCTCCATTGGACGCACACCGGTATTGCGACCACCATGATCAACAGGCCCATCCATCAATACTGCGTGCCCACTACCGGACTCACCTAAAAATTGCGCGCCATCTACCCACTTAACTGTTGCCTGCATGTCAACCTCATGTAATGAATTAAAAAACTGTTGTAAGATTATCACAGCTATAGTAAAAATCGTCACTGACACTGAAAGCTACACCGCTCACAGTTTTACTACTTTGTTGTGGACAAGTAGGGGCTCTGAGCTTATAACGCTGCTACAAAGGCAATGCTCAACTGGCAGATTGTGAAATCACCAGCCATAATAAGAGTATTTCTTGCTATTCCTTTATTTCTAGGAGCAACACCTTGGTCTCAGTCTCACTAACACCACACATAAAAAATGTGGATGAATTTCTTATCCATTGCCATCGCCGCCGATATCCTGCTAAAAGCACCATCATTTATGCTGGCGATAAAAGTGATTCGCTCTACTACATCGTCAAAGGATCCGTGACTGTTCTTATCGAAGACGATGACGGCCACGAAATGATTGTCGCCTATCTCAACGATGGAGACTTTTTCGGCGAAATGGGATTATTCGACGACAAAGACTCACGCAGCGCTTGGGTAAGAGCTAAAACTGAATGTGAAGTGGCCGAAATTAGTTACGCCAAATTTCAAGAGATCTCAGAAAATCACCCAGAATTTTTATTTGCTCTGGGCATCCAGATGGCTCGTCGCTTACGCGCCACTACCCGCAAAGTTGGCGATCTTGCTTTCCTTGACGTAACCGGTCGTGTAGCGCGAACGCTACTTGAACTCTGCAAAGAGCCCGATGCCATGACTCACCCCGATGGTATGCAAATTAAAATTACTCGTCAAGAAATTGGCCGCATTGTTGGCTGCTCACGTGAGATGGTTGGCCGCGTACTTAAAACACTGGAAGAACAAGGCTTGGTTATGGTGAAAGGTAAAACAATGGTTGTATTCGGTACACGCTAAACTATTATTGTGCTGCTAACAAAATAACACAGAGAAAAAAGCCCGCGATATTGCGGGCTTTTTTCTCTGTTAGTTAAAAAATTGACTCAGCGCAATGCCAGGATCTTCTGCACGCATAAATGCCTCACCTACTAAAAATGCATTCACCTGTTTCGCTCGCATGGCTTGCACATCCGCGGGAACAAGAATTCCGCTCTCGGTGACCACGATATGCTCACTGCCAATTTTATGAAGTAATTTATAAGTTGTTTCTAAATTAACGTCAAAACTGTGCAAATTACGATTATTAATGCCAATCAATTTGTTCGGTAATTCCAGCGCAATATCCAATTCACTTTCATCGTGTACTTCTACCAAAACATCCAGGCCTATGGCTTGTGCAAGCGTGTTTAATTCTTTTAATTTGAATTTATCCAGTGCAGACACAATCAACAATACGCAATCCGCACCCAAAGCACGTGCTTCGTAAATTTGGTATTCGTCTACCAAAAAATCTTTACGAATAACAGGCAAACTCACTGCTGCACGCGCCTGCTGTAAATAACTATCGGCACCCTGAAAAAAATCTATATCTGTTAACACTGACAAACAGGCCGCACCACCAAGCTCATATGAACGTGCCAATTCTGCCGGAACAAAATGTTCACGAATAATGCCCTTGCTCGGCGACGCTCTTTTAATTTCGGCAATCACGGCTGGCTTACCCATAGTGATTTTTTTTTCGATGGCCGTAACAAAACCGCGCGCTACGGATTGTTCCGCCGCACGAATTTTTAGATCGACTAGGGATACTTGTTGTTTACGTTCGGCAATTTCCTCCCATTTACGGGTGATAATTTTACGCAATACGGTTGGTGTTTCAGACATCGCTTTTTCTCAACTTTTTATCAGCTGTTTTTCAATCATGCATCAGTATAAATTTGGGTAAATGCAGCTAACTCGCGAATTTTTTCGGCGGCCAAACCGCTACCTATAGCATCTCGTGCCATCTCCACTCCATCATTTAACGTGATGGCAACGCCGCTCACATAAATTGCCGCACCGGCATTGAGCGCGATAATATCGGCGGCTTTTTGTGCATGCTGCCCACGGCGCTTACCCAGCGCATCGAAAATAAGATCCAGAGATTCTTGCGCACTATGTACACTCAAACCTATCAGGCTTCTTGACGTAAGACCAAAATCTTCCGGTGTAATAGTATATTCACGGACTACACCATTTTTTAATTCTGCAACATGGGTAACCGTTGCTACACTAATTTCATCCAAACCATCTTTCGCATGCACCACCATCACATGCTCACTACCCAAGCGGCCCAAGACTTCGGCCAAAGGTTTACACAGAGCGCCGTTAAACACACCAATAACTTGACGCTTAACGCCAGCAGGATTAGTCAGTGGGCCCAGCATATTAAAAATAGTACGCAAACCTAATTCTTTACGCGGGCCAATGGCATGCTTCATAGCGCTGTGATGTGCTGGCGCAAACATAAAACCTACACCAATTTCTTTAACACAAAGAGCTACTTGTTCAGGTGTAATATCCAATTTAATTCCAGCGGCTTCGAGCACATCCGCACTGCCCGTAGAGCTCGACACAGAACGATTGCCATGCTTTGCAACGCGACCACCCGCAGCGGCTACCACAAACGCACTGGCGGTAGACACATTAAATAAATTAGCACCATCCCCACCCGTGCCACAGGTATCAACAAGACAATCAACCTGAACATCGACTTTTGTTGCTAACTCGCGCATAACCATCGCGGCACCCGTAATCTCATCCAGAGATTCACCTTTCATCCGCAATGCCACCAAGAATCCGCCAATTTGTGCCGGCGTTGCAGTTCCAGTCATAACTTCACGCATCACAGAAATCATTTCATCGGTACTGAGATCAATACGAGATACAACTTTATTTAGGGCTTTTTTGATATCCATGGTGTTCACACATTGATGTTGTAGTTAAGTTTTATTTCATCGCCATGCATACCACGAAAGCCCCAATTACACGCAGGGCTTTCATAGATACATATTTCGATATCCATAGTTTCTATATTCAATTGCTGTTTAATTTTTTCAAACAATAGACGAATTGATTTTTTCTTTGCGTCATTTTTTACTATCTCCCTTCCAGAAAGTTTCGCAACATATCATGGCCATGCTCGGTGAGAATGGATTCTGGATGAAACTGTACACCCTCAACAGCAAGCGTCTTATGTTTAACGCCCATAATTTCCGCCATGCTGCCATCTGCATTTTGTGTCCATGCCGTGATTTCTAAACAGCCTGGAATAGATTCTTTTTCAATAACGAGCGAATGGTAACGCGTTGCTTGAAATGGATTCTTCAAGCCACTAAATACGCCTTTGCCGTTATGATAAATCTGTGATGTTTTCCCATGCATAACAAAAGGAGCGCGAATAACGTTGCCACCAAATGCTTGCCCAATACTTTGATGCCCTAAACACACGCCTAGCAAAGGAATTTTTCCGGAAAAAGTTTTAATTGTTGCTACTGACACGCCAGCCTCATTTGGGGTACAAGGACCAGGGGAAACAACAATTTTTTCCGGTGCGAGCGCCGCAATTTCTTCGATGGTAATTTCATCATTACGTACAACCTTCATTTCAGCACCCAGCTCGCCAAAATATTGCACCAAGTTGTAAGTAAAAGAATCATAATTATCTATCATTAAAATCATTTTGCACCACCTGATAAATCAACAGCCGCTTTACCAATAACTCCCGTTTTATTTGCGCCGACCATTTCCACTGCGCGAAAGATCGCACGCGCTTTATTCATGGTTTCTTTCCACTCCAATGCAGGAATTGAATCAGTGACTATTCCTCCACCTGCTTGCACATAAAGCTTGCCGTTTTTAATCACAGCGGTACGTATGGCAATTGCCGTATCCATATTGCCATTCCACGAAATATAACCCACGGCTCCGCCATAGATACCGCGTTTTTCTGTTTCTATTTCGTCAATAATTTCCATTGCACGAATTTTTGGTGCGCCGGACAAAGTACCTGCAGGTAGTGCAGCGCGCAATACATCCATCGCGCGCAACCCATCTTTTAATTGACCAGTTACATTTGAAGTGATATGCATAACATGGGAATAACGCTCTACTACCATTTTATCAGTAACTTTTACGCTGCCAATTTTACTGACGCGGCCAACATCGTTACGCCCCAAATCTATCAGCATTAAGTGCTCTGCAATTTCTTTTGGGTCATTGACTAATTCAACCTCTAAGGCTTTATCTTCTTCAGGCGTGCGGCCACGACGACGAGTTCCCGCTATTGGCCTCACTGTTACCTCACCATTTTCAAGTCGCGCTAAAATTTCCGGACTGGAACCCACCACGTAGTGATCGTTCATATTCATAAAATACATGTAGGGCGATGGATTTAAATTGCGCAGTGCGCGATACAAATTTAAAGGCTCTGCATCAAAATCAATGGACATCCGCTGCGAGGGTACAACTTGCATAATATCGCCAGACAAGGTGTATTGTTTAATTTTTTCTACCGCACTTTTGTATCCATCCTCTCCCATGTGTGAAGTGAATTGCAATTCATTGCTACCGCCAACAGGCAATTGCGATTGCAAACTTATTGGCGTTATACCAGGAGTGGATTGATTTAACTTTTGGGTTAATTCATCTAGCCGCGCATTGGCTTTTACAAAAGCGTTTTCGACATCCGGATTCGCATGAATAACAAAAATTAATTTTCCGGCAAGATTATCGAACACTAATACTTCATCAGACACGCACAACAAAATATCCGGGGTGCCAATAACATCCTTAGGCATAGACGCTTTTAAATGCGGCTCCACATATCGTGCGCAATCGTAGGCAAAATAACCTACCAAGCCTCCCGTAAATCGCGGCAGGCCCGGCAACTCAGGCGCACTGTAGCGCAACTTAAACTCTCCAACAAAACTCAACGCGTCAGCCCGCGTGTGGCGCTCAACAACTTCACCATCGCGCTCTACTTGAATTTGCTCTCCAAACACTTTTAATATTGTGCGGGCGGGCAAACCAATCATGGAGTAGCGCCCCCATTTTTCGCCACCCTGTACGGATTCGAATAAATACGAATAAGGTCCAACAGCCAATTTAAGGTATGAGGACAGCGGAGTATCTAAATCTGCCAATACTTCACGCATTACCGGGATGCGGTTATAGCCCTGACGAGCCAACTCAGAAAAATGTTCAGGAGTCATATTTTTACCTTTTGCGACAGCCAAAACAAATTGGCGAGCCTTAAACATATTGTTAAATTTTTTATTTCTTGTTTTTTCTTTAAAAAAGAATTTTCTAGCTCCGAGCTATGAAGCAAATCAACACAACTCTTCGCTTTGAACTCTAAGGTTAGACGCTTTTTCTATGTCTGGATGCTAGGGCCTGCGCACGCTTGTGGGATTAATTCTCGAGTTTACCCAAAGAACTTTGCACAAGCGCCAGCTCGGCCCGCATCGCTGCTATTACATCCCAATAACTTACGGCATTGAAAATTGCTGAACCTGATACAAATGTGTCAGCTCCAGCCTCTGCAATTTCACGGATATTAGCCAACCCAACCCCACCATCAACCTCCAAGCGAATGGATAAACAGCTTGCATCAATAAGTGCGCGAGCCTCACGAATCTTGATTAACGTGTGAGGAATAAATTTTTGCCCGCCAAAACCCGGATTCACCGACATCAGCAGCAGCATATCCAACTTATCCATCACATGCTTAATGAGCGAAAGCGAGCTTGCAGGATTCAAGACCAACCCCGCCTTACAGCCCTTATCTCGGATGAGCTGCAGCGAGCGATCCACGTGGCGCGACGCTTCAGGGTGAAAACTAATATAGGTCGCACCAGCATCGGCAAATTGCATGATCAAATCATCTACTGGTTCAACCATTAGATGCACATCAATAGGCGCCTTAATGCCGTATTTCCGCAACGCGCTGCAGACCATAGGGCCGATAGTAAGATTAGGAACATAGTGATTATCCATCACATCAAAGTGGATAAAATCTCCGCCGGCGGCTAGCACAGCGTCAGCCTCCTCACCCAAACGTGCAAAATCCGCGGACAATATTGACGGGGCGATTTTAAAGTCTCGATTACCATTATGCATATGTTTGGTTCATCCCCCTCAAGTTTTCTAAATTTGCTCCGATGACAAGAAGATGCCACCCGAAAAGCATTGTAGTGAGATGTGCAGCTACAAGGCAATCAGATAAAAAGAGCAGCCCTATGCGTAAACCCCGTAAAATGCCAATACTGCGTCACCTAAGCCTGCTTTTCGCGCTTGGATTATATGCACTTAAACTATTTGCTCAGATGCCTACGGCTACAGAATCTACGGCAGCGCCAACGGACCCTATTCCGCCAGAAAAAGCGTACTCCAGCTCTCGTGTAGAACGGGATAACGCTCTGCTTGCACTTGCGCTACCTGAAGAAATTCAATGGCTAGAAACGCCAAACGAAAAAATTATCGCTCTATTCAAACCCAGCGAAGCAGAAAAAAGCATGGGAGTGATTGTCATTTTGCATACACCTGAAACGCCTCAATTGTGGCCTGCACCGCTGGAGAACCTGCGGCGCCATCTTCCTATTTACGGCTGGGACACGATGGCGGTGCCATTACCATCAATGCGCCCAGCCGAAACACTCACGCTCGATACAACACCAACGTCGACAGCTCTCAACACAGAACAGATTGCGCTCGAGCCTCTCGAGGCACGAACAACTACTCTGACACGGATACAATCGATTACCGAACGCATTAGCGCCGCCATCACCAGACTAGGCGAGTTAAGTCAGCCCAACTTAACCGCAGTGATAGATAATAGCAGTGTCCCCGACAGCATCGATGCGCTGAATAAAGCAAGCCTGAAGGCGCTTATACTCGTAAACTTACAACCGCAGGAGCCTCTAACAAAGATGCAGTTAGCCGCGCTTTTCGCTAACCGTGACTTACCTATTCTCGATGTGTTTTTTTACCCTGACGACAAGTACCAAATTGAATTGCGCCGTTTACATAAAGCTGAAGCCATGCGTAAAAAAGTTACGCGCTATCAACAGCTAATATTGCCGCCACAGAATTTTGTGGCAATTGATGATAAACAGTAAGCGATCAACAAACCACCCTCTAGCCAATTCACCCAATACCCACCAAAATTCAGCCTCCCTAATTCATCGGAGGCCTCATGC
>JAYWHF010000170.1:0-1568 GCA_043777855.1 Gammaproteobacteria bacterium
TGGCTCATAGTTGCGCAAAATTTTTTCCAGCAAACGTGTAAAGTTTTTCTTTCTTTCAACATCGGCAATGTTAATGGTTGCTAGATCGGGCAAGCCATAGTTCAGCAGCGAAAGCTCAAGCTGCTTAAATTCATCTGGCGGTGCCAACATTCTATAACGAGTATTCAAAAGATTTTGTAAATCACGCTTAACGCTATTGCGTAATTCACGCATTTGTTGATGACGGTTTTTATCAGCTTCAACGTTTAAGTGCGGAGCATCGTCGAGAAGTCGATCGAGAATTGAAGGGCGAAACTCTTTCTTTTTATCAATTCGCATAAGCTCTTACCCCTTCCCGGGCTGGATCAATTCAGTAATTAACTCCAGCTCGGAAACCATATTATCAAGTTGATAGTGCGGGACCAAATGAATTACACACAAGTATTGTCCCGGCCTGTCAGGATGCTCGGTAACCTTTACTCGACCTTCTTTTAGGGGGTATCTAGCCTGTTCGTCCCACTCTAAGTCATCTCGACCTGTAGTATATTTGAACAACCATTTGGTTAAAAAATTCTCGCATTCTTCTGCGGTGATGAATGAACCAATCTTATCTCTTATCATTACTTTTATATAGTGAGCAACACGCGACGCGCAGAGTATGTGCTGTAGCATTGAGGAAAGCTTTGCATTAATTTCAGCGTTGCGAGTGCTACTTTTAAACGGATGTTGTAACGATTGATTGCTGTAGAACGCGGCGTAAGGGCTGTCATAACACTGACACAATGGCACAAAACCCAAGTCGCTGAGCTCACGCTCTAACGAATCAGTGATTAAAATATCTGTTAAAGGTTTGTGTGCGATTTTTTTTGAATCAGTATCAAATACGGCCATGGGTAAGTTGGCTAAAATACCGCCGCCAATTTGATCGCGGGGCACACCACGAATATGTCCGAACCATCCCACATTAGCAAATTCGCGGATTAACACTCCTGCGAAAGCATAGCAGGCATTGCCCCACAAATAGCCCTTATTGTCTTTACCCTCATTTTTCTCATAGAAAAATATGCCTTTGTAACTGCCAGGTTGCGTCGAGTAAGGAATGCGCATGAGAGTGCGGGGCATGGTTAAGCCTACAAACCGCGTGTCACTTTTGTCGCGTAAAGCGCGCCACTGAATATATTCTTCTTGAGCAAAAATAGTTTGTAAGCTGAGTGGCATTCCCAATGTGGAGAAATCGTCCAAGCCAAACAGCTCACTGGACGCCGATGCGACGAAGGGCGCAAAAGAGGCTGCTGCTATTTCTGCAATTCCACTGAGAGTTGCTATGTCATCAAAGGGATGATTTTTCGATCGTTTGTGACTTATTTCGTAGTCGCCAATGATGACTCCGTAGGGCTCACCTCCCGGCGTACCATATTCTTCACTGTATATTTTTTGAAATAGCTGACTTTGATCGAAATCTAGGGCGCGTTCTATATCCTTAACAACTTCAGCCCAACTGATGTCGAGGTACCGAATTTTAATGTTTCTGCTGTCCTCAGCTTGGGTAACCAAATGCCATAGGCCTCGCCAGGAAGCTTCAAGTTTTT
>JAYWHF010000171.1:0-4470 GCA_043777855.1 Gammaproteobacteria bacterium
GCGATGGTCAGCGCGTAAAACCCAGCAAGGAAATCAGTGCGGGCGTCACACTCACTATTCGTCAGGATCTCGACGAAAAAGTGGTGCGAGTGCTTGAATTATCTGATCAACGGCGTGGCGCACCTGAAGCCGCATTACTTTATGCAGAAACCGAAGCGAGCCTACTTGAACGCGAAAAACGCGCGAGTGAACGCAAAGCCGGCCTTGCGGGGTTTATGATTAGCGACCATCGCCCCAATAAAAAAGAGCGCCGACAAATTCACCAATTTCAACGCATTAATTTAGCAAACGACGACTGAGACTTTTTTAAAAAATTACACAAGGATTCTTTATGCAATTTGTGATTACTTTTTTCTTGCTTTGCTACAGTGCCGTTAGTCTAAGCGACGTTTATCGCTGGACCGACAAACACGGTAAAACGCATTACAGTGACAAGCGGCCCAAGACCGCCGCCGAGAATATTACAATAAAAGTTAGCAAACAAAATATCGATACAAGCACCCAAGAACATCAAAAACTGGAAGCCATGTTTCGAAAAGAAAATGATGCAGACAGAGAGTTCAACCAACAAAGAACTCAACCCTCTGCCGCCATCGTAGATGCCTGCGAGAAAGCCAGAGAACGATTAAGTATTATCGACGGGCCCGTTCAATTCATTGATGATAAAGGCAAAATGGTCAATGTCACCGAGGAAGAACGTAAAAAACGCGTCATCGAATTACGCAAAGAAATTCAAGCACGCTGTAAACACTAATTTCATTTAAGAATCTACAACTATGCCCAGCAACGATTTACTACACCGTTTTATATTTGACGACGCCGACATTCGCGGTGAACTCGTAACCCTCGGCAGCAGCTATCGGGATGTTCTCAGTCACAACAATCATCCCCCTGCAATTCAAAAATTACTCGGTGAATTTCTCGCGGCCATAGGGTTATTATCAAGTACGCTTAAATTTGATGGAATGATTATTTTACAGGCACGTGGCGATGGGCCTATCTCTACCATTATGGCTGAATGCACTCATCACAACAGTTTGCGCGGTATCGTGCGCATGAATGAATATGTCACCTTGAGTGAAGAAACAGCGCTCAATGGCAGCTTGCAACAATTGCTGGGTAAGGGGGTGTTGTTTATTACTATAGAACCGAATCGCGCGTTAAGCGTCGACGGAAACTTGGAGCGTTATCAAGGTATTGTTCCTATGGATTCAGAAAATCTTGCGGGTTGCCTTGAGCACTATTTTTTTCAATCAGAGCAACTTGCAACGCGCTTGTGGTTTACCGCAAATGCAGAAAATGCAAGCGGGTTATTAATTCAAGCACTACCCGAACAACTGAACACCAACCCCGAAGAAAATGAGCAACATTGGGAAACCGTTGTCGCTCTTGCTGAAACTATTACGCCCGAGGAGCTGCTGGATTTAGAACACTCGACAATTTTGTATCGGCTTTTTAATGAACAAAACGTACGGGTATTCGATCCGCGCTCGTTGCATTTCGCTTGCAGCTGTACGCGCGAACGCTGCACTACCGCTTTACTCTCATTGGGCATCGATGATGTAGAACAGGTACTCATCGAAAAAGGCAGCATTGACATTGATTGTCAATTTTGCAATCAGCACTACCATTTTGGCGCCGAAGAAGTTAGAAAGTTGTTGGGCGGGGAGGTTTTGCATTAATATTTTGTATTATTTTCTACAACTTTCGCGCACGAAATTTTCTTCCTTTAATTTTTCCATCCTGCAAATGCTGTAAGGCTTGCGTAGCAATCGTATGATGAACGGCAATATAAGATGCGAATTCAAAAATATCAATTTTGCCAATTTTTTCAAATGCTAAGCCGGCATCTTTTGTCAATGCGCCGATGATATCGCCAGGACGAATTTTTTCTTTCTTTCCGCCATCCATGCACAGCGTCACCATCTCGGGCTTTATATTGACGGGGTTTTGCGTTTTAGGTAAATCCTCCAAGGTGATGGATTTTTGCAAATAATCTGCAAGACGATTTAACCGCGACATATCGTTGTGCGCAACCAAGCTTAATGCCAACCCGCTTTCGCCCGCGCGACCCGTGCGGCCAATACGATGAATATGTACTTCACTATCGTGTGCTAATTCTACGTTGATAACGGCACCTAAACCTTTTACATCCAAGCCGCGCGCAGCAACATCGGTTGCGATTAAGACGGAACAACTTTTATTTGAAAAGCGGACTAATACTTGATCGCGATCACGCTGCTCTAAATCACCATGTAACGCTAAGGCATTGACGCCTTGTGCGCGCAATAGATCACACACGTCCTGACAGAGAATTTTTGTATTGCAAAATATAATGGCAGAGTCTGGATTAAAATGTGCAAGCAACTGTTGCACAGCTATATCTTTACGATCGGTTTCACGCAACTCATAAAAATGTTGTTCAATATTTTCGTCGCTATGCACTGACTCTACACTAACTTCGTGGGGATTTTTTTGACAGTGTTCACTGATTTTTTTAATGCCATCAGGATAAGTCGCCGAGAATAATAATGTTTGGCGATCCGAATTGCAGGCGGCTAAAACGGCTTCAATGGAATCGGTAAAGCCCATATCTAACATGCGATCCGCTTCATCCAACACAAGTTGTTTAATCGTACCTAATTTCAATGTGCCTTTTTCAATATGATCGACAATGCGACCCGGCGTACCTACTACTATATGAGCACCGCGTTCCAGCGAGCCGATTTGTGGGCCAATCGAAACGCCACCACACAGCGTTAATACTTTTACATTGTGCGTAAAGCGCGCGAGGCGACGAATTTCTTTGGCAACTTGATCGGCTAATTCGCGCGTAGGGCATAAAACTAACGCTTGCGTGGTAAAAATTTTTACATCAAGTGCGGCAAGTAACCCAATACCAAACGCAGCTGTTTTGCCACTGCCGGTTTTAGCTTTCGCAATAATATCGTGCCCTTGTAAAATAATCGGCAAGCTCTGTGCTTGGATCGGCGTCATTTCGGTATAACCCAGCGATTCCAAATTGGCGAGCATATCGGCATTAAGTGTTAATGTTGAAAAGAGCAAAGGAGTCACAGGCGTCTCGCAGGTAGCAAAATAGATAGGAAAATTGAGGAAGATGGATAACTAGCGCAAGCCGACAGAATACCAGTAAAATTTAAGCGCGTCCCATCACGAAGTCCATCAAGGCCACCCCATGAAGCCCATTTTATTTTTACTCCAGATTATCTATCCGCTGCTATTGCAGTGTCTGCTCGCCAGCACACCGGTGCAAGCCGATGAAGCTCGCGAAAAAAACTGGAGCCTAGGTGTCGGTGTAGGTAGCCTCTATGGGCCAGACTATCGCGGCTCAAATGAATATCGCGCGTATACGGCACCCATACCCTATGTTGTCTATCATGGGAAATTTATTCGCTCAGATCGCGATGGTGTGCGTGCTCATTTTTTCTCGTCGGATACGCTTGATTTTTCGTTAAGTGCCACAGCGTTTATTGTTCCCGATGCCGATAAAAATACAAAGCGCGAAGGCATGCCCGAACTAGGATCAACACTAGAACTTGGGCCTTCATTGAATATTCGTTTGACAGGAAATGATTTACAACAGGGCTGGAATTTCAGATTACCCTGGCGCGGAGTTTATGCAATCGGTGGCGCTAACAACGAATATGTTGGCTCAGTACTTCAACCGCAGCTCGTGTATAAAAACCGCGTTGAGCATTGGTCGTTCGCTTATCGTGCCAGCCTATTATTTAGCAGTAATCGCTACCATGATTACTATTACCGTGTTGCACCTCAATACGTTAGCGCTAATCGTGCTTACTATGAAGCTCACGGCGGTTATAGCGGCTGGTCCAGCGAAATTTCCTTAAGCCGTTCACTAACAATCTCGCAAATTGATACGCGATTAGCTTTTTATATTCGTTATGATAATTTATCGAATACTGATTTTATCAGCAGCCCGTTAGTAGAAACCGATCACTCGCTGCGTGGCGGTCTCGCACTTATTTGGGTAATACAATAGCGTTCAAAGGCGTTTAAGCACACCCAAACTTTTTACTAAAGGCAATGCAGAGAAAAGGCCTGATTGCTGCGCAAGTTGCCAAATTTCAAACGGTGGCCGGCCGCCGTCATTCGGGTTTGGAAATACATCGTGAATGGCAAGCAAACCACCCTGCATTACGTGGGGGCTCCACGAATGAAAATCGGTTAATGCGGCCTGCATACTGTGCCCTCCGTCAATAAACACCATTGCCAGCGGCGTTGCCCATGCCCGCGCCGCCAACGCAGAGGGCGCAACAATGGGAACCACAGTATCTTCCAATGACGCTCGCGAAAGCGTGATGCGAAATTCACGAAAGCTATCCATTTTGCCAAACGCCGAATCATACAATGCAGGGTCATGATATGCCTCGCCCAACTGATGCTCTTCAGAGCCGCGGTGATGATCCACAGCAAATAAGACACTTCCTG
>JAYWHF010000172.1:0-4466 GCA_043777855.1 Gammaproteobacteria bacterium
TATAGTTTTAGTCGAGCCTAATGAACCTGTGCCGGCTCGACTTTTAAAATAGCAACCTCAAAGTAAATGTCGCGCCCGGCAAGAGGGTGGTTAAAATCGACTGTCACTACGTCGTCATTAAATCTTTTTACTACCCCGGGTAATTCCGTTTTTTGGGCGTCGGCGAACGATAACATCAAACCTTCTTCTAACTGAATATCTGCGCCAAACTGGTTGCGAGCGATCTCTTGTACATTATTTGGATTCCGTTGACCGAACCCATCTTCAGGTTTAATCGTAAGTGTTTTACGATCACCTTCCTGCAGACCAAAAATTGCTTTTTCAAAACCTTGCAACA
The DNA here is from genome assembly GCA_043777855.1 of Gammaproteobacteria bacterium. Classification (GTDB taxonomy): domain Bacteria; phylum Pseudomonadota; class Gammaproteobacteria; order Pseudomonadales; family Cellvibrionaceae; genus Cellvibrio. The sequence continues at coordinate 338 of JAYWHF010000172.1, forward strand.
AATTGCCATCGCCAACCGTGAAGGTTGCTGGCTCACGCTCGAAATTTGAATCGATGACTTCACCATCTGGCAAGCGTAATGAAAAATGTAAAGTGACACGAGTGCCAGGCCCAAGAGTTAGATTACGCATTAGATTTCATCTCTTTCTTTAAAAACAGATCCAATATTAATACTCCCGCACCTAAGGTGATGGCCGAGTCGGCCAGATTAAATGCTGGAAAAAAATTATCGCTGTAGTGCAATACAATAAAATCGACCACGTAACCCAGCGCCACACGATCAACCAAATTACCAAGAGCACCGCCTAAGATAAAAGCTAGCGCAAATGCCTCGCGTTGACTCTTGGCGACCACGCGCGCGATCCAAATAACTAAGGTCACGCTAACAACCAATGCAATAATCGCAAAAAACCAACGTTGCCATCCGCCCGCGTCACTCAAAAAACTAAATGCGGCTCCGTGATTGTGCAACAAGGTAAAATTAAAAAATGGTGCAAGCTCAACGGGCACACCATAGGTCAAACTGCGAGACACCCAAAGTTTACTCAGCTGATCGAGAATCACAATAAATAAAGAAGCGCAATACCAGAGCCACGCTTGACGCGAAATCATTTCACCTTCCAAAAAACTAAACGTTATGCGAACTTACGCAACTCACCTTGACCATCTACATTTTCAACACACCGCGCGCAAAGCTCGGGGTGCATAGCAAAACGGCCAACATCCGCGCGATGATGCCAACAGCGAGTGCATTTTGGGTGTATGGATTTTTTCACCGAAACCTTCAAGCCATTTACATCAGTTGCAACGGCTTCCTGCGCATCGGCTAAGGCCCGAACTTCGGCCGTTGATGTAATCAGGACGAACCGCAGTTCATTGCCAAGCTTCTGCAGCTGTTGCTGTAAGGTCGCGTCGCAAAACAACACGACCTCCGTGCCCAGAGAACCGCCTACTTCGCCCGCTCCGCGTTTTACTTCCAACACTTTATTGACTGCATTTTTTACTTGCGCAACTAACTCCCAATACTCGTTGCCAAAAGCCTCAGAAGATTCGGCTGGCAATTTATACCACTCTGCAACAAATACTGATTGAGAACGATCGCCGGCAATAACGGGCCACATTTCATCGGCAGTAAAACTCAAAATAGGTGCAATCCAACGCACCATGGCTTCGATGACATGTTGCATCGCCGTTTGCGCAGAGCGCCTTGCAAGGCTATTTGCTTTAGTGGTGTATTGACGATCTTTAATAATATCGAGATAAAAACCACCCAGCTCTACCACACAGAAATTATGCAGTTTTTGATAAATCAAATGCAGTTGATAGTTTTCGTAAGCCGCAATAATATCTTGTTGTAGCTCGGACGTACGCCCGATAATCCAACGATCTAATTGCAGCAGATCAGCCGTGGGTACCGCATCTGTTACCGGGTTGAATCCGGTAAGATTGGATAAGATAAACCGCGCCGTGTTACGAATGCGGCGATAAGAATCTGCAGTGCGTTTAAGGATTTCATCAGAAACGCTCATTTCAGTACTAAAATCTGTAGCCGCAACCCAAAGACGCAAAACATCTGCACCTAGATCATTCATAACTTTTTGGGGAGGCACTACGTTACCAATCGACTTCGACATTTTTCGGCCTTGCGCATCAACCACAAAACCGTGCGTTAACACCGCTTTATAAGGCGGAACACCATTCATCGCCATAGATGTTTTCAGTGATGACTGAAACCAACCGCGGTGCTGATCGGAACCCTCCAAATATAAATCCGCTGGAAAACGCAATCCTTCACGCTGCTCCAGTACGGCATAATGTGTTACTCCGGAATCAAACCATACGTCCAAGGTATCTGTTACTTTGGTATAGTTTTCCGCATCGGCACCCAAGAGTTCTTTTGCATCTAAATCGAACCAAGCATCCATTCCATCTTGTTCAACTTTTTTGGCAACGGCTTCGATCAAGCGCGATGTTTCCGGATGCAATTCCTGCGACTCTTTGTGTACAAACAAGGCAATAGGCACACCCCACGTCCGCTGCCGTGAGATACACCAATCCGGCGATGACGCCAACATAGCGTCTATTCGCGCCTTACCCCAATCAGGAATCCAACGTACAGATTCAATCGCTTGTACCACCTGATCGCGTAAATTATTTTTACTCATGCTGACAAACCACTGCGGCGTCGCACGGAAAATGAGTGGAGTTTTAGTGCGCCAGCAATGAGGGAAACTGTGCGTGATTTTACTCTGCGCCAAAAGCGCATTTTTTTCGATGAGCAATGCAATCACTTTCTCATCAACTTTATAAACATGATCACCGGCAAAGAGCTCTACATTGGGACGATAATAGCCATTATCGTCAATGTAATTGAGAGCCCCGATTCCATACTTCACCCCCACATTAAAGTCGTCCACACCATGATCCGGCGCCGTATGTACGAAACCCGTACCCGCGTCAGTCGTAACATGATCCCCCAGAATTAATGGCACTTGGCGATCATAAAATGGATGTTGTAATTGCAAATTTTCCAACGCATTGCCTTTAACGCGCCCAACAGTTTTAGGCTCCGTTACTTGCGCGCGCGCTAAAACATTAGCGAGCAGAGCCTCCGCGACGAGTACCCGTTCGTCGTTTATTTGTACCACAACATAGTCAATGTCAGGGTTTGCGCTAACGGCTTGGTTCGCGGGCAATGTCCAGGGAGTAGTTGTCCAAATGGCCAGAGATATGTTTCCCCCGCCGCTTAAACCCGTGATTAATTTCGCGACTCTCGCTTGATCAACAAAAGTAAACTTCACATCGATAGAAAAAGAAGTTTTATCCTGATACTCAACTTCCGCTTCCGCTAAAGCAGACCCACCTACCACACTCCAATACACAGGCTTAAAGCCTTTATGCAAATGCCCATTATTAACGATCTTGCCAAGCGCGCGAATAATATCGGCTTCGAATTTAAAATCCATGGTGAGATAAGGGCTCTGCCAATCGCCCAGCACACCCAAACGGATGAAGTCGGCTTTTTGCCCGTCCACTTGTTTTGCAGCGTACTCTCGGCATTTTTGGCGAAATGTTTTTACATCAACTTTATCGCCGGCCTTGCCAATTTTTTTCTCAACATTGTGCTCTATTGGCAGACCATGACAATCCCAACCTGGCACATAGGGCGCGTCGAAACCGCTCAAGGTTTTACTTTTGACAATTATGTCTTTCAAAATTTTATTAACTGCATGCCCAATATGAATATCGCCGTTGGCGTAGGGCGGGCCATCATGCAAAATGAATTGTTCGCGCCCCGCGCGTGCCGACCGAATTTTTTGGTAAAGATCGTTATCAATCCACTGCTTCAACATTGCAGGCTCACGCTGAGCAAGATTTGCTTTCATAGCAAAATCAGTAACGGGCAAATTTAGTGTGGTTTTATAGTCAGTCATGATCAATGGTCAGCTTTATAAAATTTCAAAATGATGATGTTGTTGATGTTGATGTGAAAAAATTTTTGCCTTCTTGGATGTCAATTTGCAGCTGCGCCTTCAACTCTTCCAGCGAATTAAATTTTTTCTCTTCGCGCAACTTGCACCGAAAAACGACATCCATTACGACGCCATAAAGATTACGTGAAAAATCAAACAAATGAACTTCCAGCAGCGGCTTTTTGTCTCCACTCACGGTTGGACGTATGCCGACATTGGCAACGCCTGGACAACGACTGCCGTCGGCAAAAAACGCGACTACCGCAAATACGCCGTGCAGAGGAGAACGATAACGCCGCAAATCAAGATTCGCGGTGGGAACACCTAATTGCCGCCCTAGCTGTTTCCCGTAAACTACTCGGCCATGAATGCTATAAGGTTTACCCAGTAGTTTTTCAGCCTGCGCAAAATCGCCCTGCTCCAACAATTCGCGAATTCGGGTACTACTAACTCGCTCTCCTGCGACTTCCAAGGTTTGCGTATCAGCCACAGCAAAGCCACAGGTTGCACCTTTACTCTGCAAAAGTGCAAAGTTACCGCGCCTATCACAACCAAACCGAAAATCATCGCCCACCACAAGATGTTTGATGCCTAAACCACCAACAAGAACGCGATCTATAAACTGTTCCGCCGACAACTCGCGCAACTCTTGATTGA
>JAYWHF010000173.1:0-4458 GCA_043777855.1 Gammaproteobacteria bacterium
GTATTCTTTATTTGTGCCCTGCTAATACCCTTGTAAGTTGTCCTACATTTTTGCGCGCATTAATTAATAGTTTAAAAAATAATAGCCTGTGATGCCGTGCCGCCCAAATATGCGCTTGGATCAATAAAAAACGCCTTTTTGACACCTTGGGTAGCGCTGTCGATTGCCCAAGGCGCAGGGAAAACGCGAACAATAGAATAGTGAAGATGTGGTTGCTTACCCTTAGCATTACCACTATCGCCAACGGAACCAATGGCACTGCCAGAACTAAGCAGATTCAGTGGTGAAACAGCTATAGAATTCAAATGGGCGAAATAATGGATTCTCCATTTTGGACCCAAAACGGCCACGACGTTTCCGCCTTTTGGAATATTTCCGGTATAAATAACAATACCGTCAGTTGTACTTACAACGCCCGTACCAATTTTAGCGAAAATATCTATGCCCTTGTGAACGCCAGATGTACCCCAAGGTTCAAACCAAAAAGATTTCTGATTCCAGTCATTTTTAGTCGCGCCTACGACCGGAATTTTCACTCGCTCGGGAATCAAAAAACCAATTAAAAATACGGCAATTACGGTTAATGTAACTTTCTTTTTCGTGTTCATAGTGACTCCGTTGCAGCGAATGACTAAATTTTTTTAAGTCACCTTTTCCTAGGCTTTTTTTGCTTCGTCTTGGTGATCTCAAGGAGAGATTTTTGTGCCAACAATTTACTGATCCCCCACACTGACCCAATCCATAGGGTAACCAAAACGCTCAGCAAAAAAAATGCAATAAAGGCGAAGATATCAGGTGCTTTCATAAGGGTTGTCATTAACGAATCTTCATAGTAAAAAAACCATTGATGCCCGTCTGGAAATATTTTTGTGTGCAGCCAGTAAAATAACCGAGTGGGGCCGAGCGCTAACACCGTAGCAGTTATCGCAATTACGCCACCGATAAACCCCAGCAGGATTTTTTTAATCGCCGGGAATGTATAATTTTTGTAGTAGGCTATTGTAAGAAGACATAAAAACATCAGGGCGCATGCAGTACCTATGTTATAAATCACATCAATTAAATTAGCCACATCTTGCAAGTGAATGATCTCGGCTTGGTGCATAAGCGGAGTGTTGGTGCCATTCGCAAGCCGGTAGTTAATCTCTGCCAAGCCTTTGCCGTGATGCTGTACTGAAGTGGTTATTTGTGAAAATAAACTCCAGTGCTCGGCGGGTGTGGTGAGTTCAAACTCGGGCTTGAAGCGATTAAAGGGGGCAGTTTCTTTTATATGTGTTTCAAGATTCAATAGTTTGTAACCCAGTGGATAAGCAAAATCTACTTGTGCTAACAAGTGCCACGATAAAACCCCCAAGGCGAGTAGATGGGTAGTAAAAAAAAAGGGCCAGAATAGTAGTGTTGTGATTCGTTGTTGGGTATTTTGCATCATGAAGGGCGCCAAAGAATAAACTATCTAGGGGGCTGAAGTAAGAAGCTACCACAGTCTTAAGGAATAGGTTTTTTTGGCATTATGTCATGTAAAACCATTGAACAAAAACTTTTCAGCACTGTGAGCCGCGCCAAACAAGAGGCTGCTATCTGGGTGATCTTTCTTGAGTAAGGCGGCTTCGCTAGCGTAGTATAATCTTTCAAATCACTCTGCCGGGCGTGCCTTAATGATGTTATATCAACAACAAATGCTAACCGCTACGCGTTGGGTTGGGTTGCTTCTTTGCATATCTACTGCTTTTGTTTGCGCCGATAACCCAGTCGCGAATACTGATTCTGTTGTACAGTTCGGCAACGCTCGCTTCACTGTGTTGACGTCGCAGTTGATCCGCATGGAGTACAGCACCGATCAGCAATTTGAAGACCGTGCATCGCTTGCATTTGTTAATCGTAATTTACCAACGCCAAGATTTACACAGAAAATTGTGGGCAAAAGCGTGGTGTTAGTAACCGAGCATATTCAACTCAATTACCGGGATGACGATAGAGCCTTCCACGACGGAAATTTGCAGATTGATATTCGCAGCAACAAAAAAAGATTAACGCGATGGACGCCGAATCTGCACGATGATAAAAACCTAAAAGGCACTTTAAGAACGCTTGATCAGGCGAAGGGTTGGGATTTTGAGAATCGGTTAGAGCAAGGCATAGTGTCGCGCAGTGGCTGGGCATTGGTGGACGACAGTGATAGCAATGTATTCGACGGCGCAGCGGATTGGAATTGGGTGACTACAAGAGATTCGAAGCCTACCTATACTGACTGGTATTTATTTGCGCACGGCACTGATTATAAAAAAGCGTTGTTTGACTTTACTCAGGTTGCCGGAAAAATTCCGATGCCGCCTAAATATGCACTGGGCTATTGGTGGTCGCGTTACTGGATTTATAACGACCATGAATTACGTGATTTAGTTAAACAGTTTCGCGATTTTAAGATTCCGCAAGACGTGCTCGTTATCGATATGGATTGGCATGAGACCTATGGTTTTAGCGGTAACAACGCCGAGCTGGATCCCCAAGGGCAATTAAGAGGATGGACCGGCTACACTTGGAATAAAAAATTATTTCCACAGCCAGAAAAATTTATTCAATGGACTAATAGCCAACAATTAAAAACGGCGCTTAACCTGCATCCCGCGTCGGGGGTTCCTAACATGGAAGAAAAACATGAGGAATTTTCGCAGGCCTACAGCGGAAAAAAAACGGATGCTTATATTCCCTACAAAATGTCGGAAAAAAAATGGGCACAAACTTATTTTAAGGTGTTGTTAAAACCTATGGAGCAATGGGGTATTGATTTTTGGTGGCTCGACTGGCAGCAATATTTAATGGATAAAGATATTTCTGGGTTAAGTGTGACCTGGTGGTTGAACTACACCTTTTTTACTCATATGGAAAAAACTGCTCAGCGCCCAATGATATTTCACCGCTGGGGCGGGCTGGGTAATCACCGTTACCCTATTGGGTTTTCTGGCGATGCATTTACCAGTTGGCAAACTCTGGATTTCGAAACCTACTTCACCGCCACAGCCGCTAATGTAGGTTACGGCTATTGGAGCCACGACATAGGTGGTCATATTGGCGATGGCCAGCCGACAGACGGTGAATTGTATTTACGGTGGATTCAATTCGGCGCACTTAGCCCCATTTTGCGAACACACTCTTCAAAAATTTCAACCATCGAGCGGCGTCCTTGGATGTTTTCCACGTATTTTTCTGCAATGCGCGATGCGATAAACCTGCGTTACCAGTTGTCACCTTATATTTATGCGGCAACACATAATACCTATACAACGGGTGTATCGCTGCTCCACCCGCTCTATTATGACTACCCCAATGAAGAACTTGCCTACGAGTTTAAAACGCAGTATATGTTTGGCGATACTTTGCTCGCCGCGCCCATTACCTCACCGATCGATCGAAAAACGCAACTCGCCGAAAAAAAAATATGGTTACCAAAAGGAGAATGGTTTGAGCTTAGTACTGGCACCTTTTTACGTGGCGATAAAGTTGTTACCCGTTACTACGCGTTAAATGAAATTCCCCTGTTCGCAAAATCCGGCAGTATTATTCCGATGAGCCCAGAGGTCAAGAACTTGCAAGAAAAGCCCCGCGCGCAAATTCTGGCGATTGTTCCCGGCGGTAATTCGGAAAGTATTGAACTCTATGAAGACGATGAAACGACGAATGCGTATCAACAGAAAAAGTTTACCAATAGACGAGTTAGCAAAGTCTGGACGAATAATAAAACCTTGTACCTGAGCATTGAGCCGATTGTTGGCAGTTACGATAATATGCCACAGATGCAGACGTACACACTTAAGTTGCTGAACAGCCTTTTGCCAAAAAGTATTTACGTCAACGGCCAAGCGTTAACGGCAGAATTCTCTCATGCAGAACTCGCGACCAGTATTTATTTGCCCGCGCTATCAGTGCATGAAAAAATTAGTATTGAAATTACGTTTAACAAAAGCTATGCCGAGCAAATACTTGCATTTAATGGCAACAAAGGATTTTTACAGCGGGTTAATAAGGCAACGGAAAAACTAAAATTTGCTTCAGCGCAAACGGATTGGGGCGGCACTCTTCCTAATGCGGTTTACGACGCGAGTAATATAATCAATCAATTGCTATACCAGCCGGAGGAAGCCTATGGCGTGTTGCTAACATTAAATAATTACAAAAAAACGTTAAGAAAAACATTCCAAGCTATTCCCAATGTACCGCCAGAGATTAGCCGCGATTTAGTCGAGTATTTGGAATTAAAATGAATTAGATTCTTTGAGCGTTCTTCTTAGTTATTGTGGGGTAGGTGGCGGCTACAGCCTAGTCGCTATAATTAACTGCCCAGTCGTTATAAATTAACTGCATGATGCTCGTAGGCGGCAGTGATAGCTATGAAGATTCCTCGCGCTTAATGCCCTTAGATGCCGATAAAAGATTGTTAACCTTAGGCGCCGGTGATGGCTT
>JAYWHF010000174.1:0-1561 GCA_043777855.1 Gammaproteobacteria bacterium
CCAGTGGTGGCCATTGCCAAAGTTTTGGTGAAGGTGGCGATGGTTATATTCCCGGCGAAGGTGTAGGTGCGGTTGTACTAAAACGCTTGTCGGATGCTACGCAAGCGGGCAATCATATTTACGGTATTATCCGTGGCAGTGCGTTGAATCACGGCGGAAAAACCAATGGTTATACAGTGCCAAATCCGCATGCGCAAGCGAGTGTTATTAGTCAAGCCCTGGTGGAGTCCAATACGAATCCGCGCCATGTTAGCTACATAGAAGCGCACGGCACTGGCACTAAATTGGGTGACCCTATTGAAATTGCGGCGTTAAACAAAGCTTTCTATCAGCACGAACAGGAAGCGTCAGCACCAACAAAAGCACCAGCAAAAGAATTTGGTTTTTGCGCATTGGGTTCAGCCAAATCCAATATTGGTCATTGCGAATCAGCTGCTGGTATTGCAGGCTTAACAAAAATTTTATTGCAAATGAAACATGAGCAAATTGTTCCATCTTTGCATTCCACACAATTAAATCCCCACATAGATTTTGCTAAAAGCCCCTTTGTTGTTAATCAATCCTTAAAGACGTGGGACAGGCCCGTCGTTGATGGTCAACAATTGCCGCGCATTGCAGGCTTGTCATCCTTTGGTGCGGGAGGATCTAACGCGCACATTATTATCGAAGAATATTCGGCGCCCAGTGAGATTAGTACCAACCTGGTGCCAAATACTCAATTAGCTATTCCGCTTTCTGCGAGAACTGCCGAGCAACTCCAACAAAAGGCGCGCGACTTATTATCCTTTATTCGTTCGCCGCGTGTTCAAACAACACCGACTGAAAAATCCGTTGATCTAATGTCGCTAGCTTATACCTTGCAAGTTGGTAGAGAAGCAATGGAAGAGCGTTTGGCTTTCCTTGTTACATCCATTGATCAATTGGCAGAAAAACTTCAAGCTTATGTTCAGGATCCGCACAGCAGTATTGATGATTGTTATCAAGGTCAAGTAAAAAGTAACAAAGACACTTTGTCCTTATTCAGTGAAGACAGTGAATTGCAAGAAACGATTGCGAAATGGATTCTTCGGAAAAAATTACCCAAATTAGTGGATCTATGGGTTAAAGGTTTGGAGCTGGACTGGAGCAAACTTTACGCAGGTTCCGGTGAACCTAAAGCGAAACTTATTAGCTTGCCTACCTATCCCTTTGCCAAAGAAAAATACTGGATAGAAACCGTAGGGCAGGTGGTAGAAAGTGCTGTATCGCGGCTTGGAAAAGTGGCGGCAGTTCTGCATCCGCTATTGCATATCAATACCTCCGATCTGCGCGAGCAAGGTTACAGTTCCATCTTTAGTGGTGAAGAATTTTTCTTTGCCGAGCGAAACGCGAATACCGATCATGCGGCAGAAAAATTTCTGCCGACTTCGGTCTATTTAGAAATGGCACGGGCTGCAATTGCGCAGGCAACTCACAGTCAACCAGAGTCAGGCATTCTTGAATTACATAATATTGTTTGGGGCGCACCCTTTGTTGTTGCAGATGTTGCAGCAAAAAATACAGCTGTAACTACTGCCTTGTT
>JAYWHF010000175.1:0-4455 GCA_043777855.1 Gammaproteobacteria bacterium
CTGCTTAAGTCTCTGCGCGCCTTGTATCGCGCAACGAGGTATTTTTTTAACCCAAGATGACTTCTTAAAACAGGCTTTCGCCCAAGTCCCTGTCAGTAAAACCTACTGGCTTACCGCTGAAGATCGCCCTATCGCCGAGGCCATCGTTGGCCACAGCCTGCCCTTGCGTATTCGCTATTTTAACCAAGGTGAGCGCACAGCCTGGATGCTAGAGGAAATTGGCAAAGAACTGCCTATTACTCTTGGAATTGTTATCGAGCAGCAGAAAATTCAAATGCTCCGAGTAATGGAATATCGTGAAATACGCGGCGGCGAAGTTCGTTACGAATTTTTTGTACAGCAATTCAACGGCACTCAACTGAGTGATCCAAATTATAAGCTTAATAAAAATATTGATGGAATCAGTGGAGCAACGCTTTCAGTAAGAGCGCTTACAAAAACCGCTAGGCTTGCACTTTTTTTAGCTCAGCAGGCGAAAGCAGCTGAATTGGCTTCCGCACAACCCGCTCGTTAATTTTTTCAACATCTATTAGGTCTATTAGGTCGATCAACCACAACTGATTAATGCAAATTTTATTAATACAACATACTACTGGGAAAGAAATTATGCCTGCAGGTATATGTTAATGAAAGTCTCGAGACTTCACTGACAGCTTTTCTAACGATCCCGAGTAATCATGTAACTGCCCTGCAATAATATGCACCACAGGGCTGGAAACATTATCTTCGTTTAATTCAACAGTGCCCTTTATGAATAATAATCGTGACGTCAGTAAAACGTGACGAAAGGTTTCTTGCGTACCCTTCCAAACGATAATGTTCATATTTCCCGTTTCATCTTCGAGCGTTAAAAATAATGTGCCATTGGCAGTACCTGGACGTTGCCGTCCTGTAACGAGACCGGCCACTTGCACAAAACCGCCGTGACGCACTTTTCCCAAATCACTTTGTCGTGTACAACGCTTAAATGGATCCTCACGGCGCAGTAGCGCCATAGGATGGGCGCGCAAGGTAAGCCCTACAGCGGCATAATCATCCATAACTTCTTTTAGAATATTGGGTGCAGGCGTTAATAAATCTTCTTGCACCAAGGGTTCAGCATTTTCTAATAATGCATAAAATGGCTCTATAGCAGCAGCCTGCCAGCGCGATTCATGACGGTTTCCACTCAACGACCGCAAGGCATCGGCAGATGCTAAGCACTGCAAGTCAGAAGAGGTTAAGCCCGTCCGGCGCGCCAGATCTTGCACCGAACTAAACGGTTTATCATCTCGCCATTGTGTAATCAGTTTTGCATTCTTGCTATCTAAGGACTTCACCTCACAAAAACCTAAACGAATACCCAAAGTCTTGTTATAGCTATTCTCATTGTCAATTTCAGTCGCTGTTATGGTTTCCAGTGCGATCACACTATTTTCATAAGTACTGAGATTTATATTGACGGGGAAAACTTTAATACCATGGCGTCGCGCATCTTGAATGAGTTGCGAAGGCGAATAAAACCCCATGGGCTGACTATTTAACAGAGCGCAATAAAATGCAGCCGGATGATGGCACTTAAGCCAAGACGAGGCATAGCATAAAAGCGCGAAACTCGCAGAATGTGACTCAGGAAAACCATAACCACCAAAACCTTTTATTTGTTCAAAAAGACGTTCTGCAAAATTCAACTCGTAGTTATTTTGCAACATACCTGCAATAAATTTTTCCTGGAAAAGTAGTAAGGTGCCGGTTTTTCCCCAACTCGCCATAGCACGACGAAGTTGGTCGGCCTCACCACCGGTAAAACCGGCGGCAACCATCGCGAGGCGAATCACTTGCTCCTGAAAAATAGGAATACCAAACGTAGGCTCTAAAATACTTTCTATTTGAGGGCTGGGATAGGTGATTGCCTCCAAGCCATTTCGTCGCCGCAAATAAGGGTGAACCATGCCACCTTGAATAGGGCCGGGTCTTACGATGGCAATTTGAATAACCAAATCATAAAAACAACGCGGCTGTAGACGCGGCAGCATAGCCATTTGCGCACGCGACTCCACTTGAAAAGTACCTACACTGTCGCCACGACACAGCATCTCATAAGTTGCCGAATCTTCTCGCGGAATATCGGCGAGTGTGCTTATAGTTGGATCGTAAGCGTGAATGGTATCCAGTGTTCTACGCAGTACACTAAGCATACCCAGTGCTAGCACATCAACTTTTAAGAGCCGCATGGATTCAATATCTTCTTTATCCCATTGGATTAAGGTACGCTCTGCCATGCTGGCATTTTCTATGGGAACCAAATCACTGATTTTATCGCGAGATATAATAAAGCCTCCAACATGTTGCGAAAGATGCCTAGGAAAACCACGAATTTGTTCCAGCAAAATAAAAAATTGTTGTAATATTTTTTTATGTGTTTGCAATTCCGCGGCCTCAATCCGCGTTTTAAAATCGCTTGAGCTATCCCACCAAGCAATAGATTTTGCTAAATGATCAACCAATGTCTGTTCCATACCCAAGGCTTTGCCGAGATCGCGCACTGCGCTGCGCGAGCGATAAGTAATTACCGTTGCAGCTATAGCCGCTCGCTCGCGGCCATATTTTTTATAGATATATTGAATAACTTCTTCACGACGTGAATGTTCAAAATCCACATCAATATCGGGCGGTTCATCGCGCTCCTTAGAAATAAAACGTTCAAACAATACGTTGATTTGTCCGGGTGCGATTTCAGTAATAAACAAACAATAACACACCACCGAATTAGCAGCAGACCCTCGACCCTGACATAAAATGTTCTGCGCACGTGCAAATTTTACAATGTCATGCACTGTTAAAAAATAGTATTCATATTTCAGCTCTTCAATAAGCTTAAATTCTTTTTGTAAAAGAACTTCTGCGTCAACAGGCACCCCATTAGGCCAGCGTTGCTGCTTACCTTCATTGACCAAATTACGCAGATGATTAATTGGTGTAAATGAATCAGGAACCAGTTCTTCGGGGTACTGATATTTAAGTTCATTCATTGAGAAATGACATAAGTCCGCAATAGCACAGGTTTGTTCAAGGGCCGACTCTGGATAAAGCTTTGCCAGCGCAGCAAACGGTTTTAAATAAGCTTCTGCATTACCTTGCAGACGGGTACCCATTTCCGAAAGTGTTTTTTTATAGCGAATTGCGGTTAAGACATCTTGTAATGGCTTACGATTTTTTTCATGCATTAAGGCCTCACCACAGGCAACCAGAGGAATATTCATACTATGGGCCAATGTATACCAGTGTTGGAAAACGTCTTGCTCTCCTCCAGCAAGCTGGTAATTAATACCAAACCACAAGCGCTGTTTAAATGCGCCATACAGCCTTTCCAAAAGAGGTTTTGGATTTTCTAACGTGCTATTTGCTTGACCAACCCAAATAATTAAACAATTCTGCAAACGAAAACGCAAATCTTCAAAGTGTGCTTCATACTGTCCCTTAGGAGCGCGCCGACGCGCGAGAGTAATAAATCCCGACAATTCTGCATAGGCAATACGCGAAGGAGCAATAGCAATAATACACATCCCGTTTGATAATAAAAAACGGCTCCCTACAACTAATTTAAATCGCAAGGCTTCAGCGACAACAAAGGCTTTAACTATACCCGCCAATGAACATTCATCAGTGATGGCTAATGCCTCATAACCAAGCTCAGCAGCGCGTCGAATATATTCAGGTGGATGTGAAGCGCCCGTAAGGAAGGTAAAATTTGTTGTCGTATGTAAATGAGCATAGCGCATGTGACAGACCAGAAAAATTATCCAAAAATTCCTTGAACAAACCAGCGGTGCTTATGTAAATCTAAAAAAACCCATAGCCGTAAATTATCGTGACGTTGCGCTAAAAAATAGTCGCGTGCTGCCGGAATATCCCACCAATTTCCTTGAATACGTTCTGGCCCGACAATTAAACGCATATAGCCTTGCCAATATAACCCTTGAGAACGTCTTTCAATTAATAGGGGCACCGCCAAGAGCCAAACCGGACGCAGAGCTATACGATGCAATGCCGGTACATTTTGATTACATTTTTCCGCCAAAGGTAAAGTGATATTGCTCACTTCTGGCAAATAGCTGTCGCAATAACTCAGCTTTAAAATAGCTGCATCTCCCAAGCGTGCTTTTAATTTTGCAGCAGTTGTGGCGAAGTTATGTGTGCGTTTGTCGCCGCGCCCTGTTTGATTAAAATCTAATAACTGACTAGAATTTTGTAATGGACCCGATTCATTGCAGCTCAACTCAAGAGTGTCAATGGCAAAGGGTAGCTGCCGCTGCTCCAACTGAATATAGGTTAACTGATATAATAATTTAGCTTCGGTTTGAGGGTTATCGAACCGGATAGTTATTCTTTCATAATGATGATATATGTCATATAGAGTCCACTCTATCTGTTTACATTGAAGCTGACGTTTTCTTAAATAGCTACCTAAACTAT
>JAYWHF010000176.1:0-1552 GCA_043777855.1 Gammaproteobacteria bacterium
GGCGCGCTCGTTTAGGGTGTGGCGCGAGCGGGTGCATAATCGTAAGTCCAAACATCTTGCGTTACGCAATCCTGAGATAAGTCGTGGCTACTGTCCTACGCAATATAAGCGCTAGTGATATCACTTATGGCACATCAAAAGCTTAACCTCCCGCAAAAGACCTGCCCAGTGTGCTGTAGGGTTTTCGTGTGGCGAAAAAAATGGGAGAGAGATTGGCCGCGTGTGATTTATTGCAGTGAACGCTGCGCTCGAAATAAAGGAAAATTATGAGTCGATTACGTTTAATTTTGGGTGACCAGCTCAACATAAACCATAGCTGGTTTCGCGAGCCGGAGCGCAGTGCATCACACGATGTTAACTATGTGTTGATGGAAGTGCGTAGCGAAACCGATTATGTCGTTCATCACGCTCAGAAAGTGTTAGGAATTTTTGCAGCGATGCGCGGTTTTGCCAAGGCACTAGAAAATGCGGGTTTTAATGTTGTTTATATTCGCCTGAACGATGCCGATAATCAGCAAAGTTTTATAGAAAACTTGCGTCAGCTGGTTACCCGCTTTGCTATAACTCAAATTGAAAGGCAGCACGCCGATGAATATCGTTTGGAATCACTTCTGCTAAGAATACCTGAGCTGTTGGCAGTGCCTACTCGTGTGGTTGATAGCGAACATTTTTTAGCAGACAGAGCTGCTGTCAGCCAACAATTTTCCGTTAAGGTTCCGCGCATGGAATTTTTCTATCGCGAATTGCGTAAGCAATATCATATTTTGTTGGATGAAAAATATCAGCCGCTTGGCGGGCAATGGAATTACGATCGCGATAACCGTAAGCGCTGGAGCGGTAAACCGCAACTACCTGAATGGTATAGTTTATCGACAAATCTCACAGAACTTTGGAATGAAATTCAACGCGGGAATGTAAAAACGCTGGGGCATGCTCGGGCTGAAGATTTCCCGTGGCCCATTACCCGCACTCAAGCAAAGGCATGGCTCGCACATTTCATTAACAATGCGCTTCCCAACTTTGGCGATTTTCAGGATGCGATGAGTACCGCATCAACCACATTATTTCACGCGGGTATTTCATTTGCGCTGAATATTAAATTACTGCACCCCCTAGAAGTTATAGAGGCCGCGATTGCTGAATTTAACGCGGGCCGTGTCAGTATCGCGACAGTAGAAGGTTTTGTGCGGCAAATTTTAGGCTGGCGCGAATTTGTGCGGGGCGTTTACTGGGCGCGCATGCCTAACTATGGGCAGTTAAACGCGTTGCAACATGAACGTCCGCTCCCACGCTGGTTTTGGAGTGGTGATACCAAGATGAATTGTTTGCGTCACGCCGTTAGCCAATCGTTGGAAACCGCTTACGCGCATCACATTCAAAGGCTCATGGTGACGGGCAACTTTGCTCTTATCGCCGGTTGCTCACCGGACGATGTTGACGCGTGGTATTTGGGAATTTATATAGATGCATTTGAATGGGTAGAGATGCCGAATACGCGCGGCATGAGCCAATACGCGGACGGTGGTGTGGTGGGCAGTAAGCCTTATGCGGG
>JAYWHF010000177.1:0-12559 GCA_043777855.1 Gammaproteobacteria bacterium
CAAAAAACTCGCAAGGCTTACTCACTAAAACTCAAATTCTATTGCTAAGTCAGATTGGCGAAATCATCATTCCGACCACAGAGACGCCAGGGGCCATAGGTGCAGGCGTACATACATCTATCAGTCATCTGTTGCAGCATTGCTTTAGCCGCGAAGAACAGCAAGTGTTTATCGCAGGCCTTGCGAAAATTGACCAAACCAGCAAGAAACGCTGGCGCAAAACCTTCGTGAACATTGCACTTAAAAAACAACAATCACTGCTTACCGACATGGAAAAAGCACAAGCCGAGTTTGATCTCAATGATCGCGTTTTTTTCAAACAGCTTAAAGGCCTGGTTTTATTCGGTTACTACACATCAGAAATTGGTGCCACGCAAGAGCTTGCTTATCTCGCCATTCCCGGCGGCTATAAAGGCGATGTCAAGTTTAACGCACTGGGCAAAGCTTGGGCGCTGTAACTTTTTATCACTTATTATCCAATCACATTTTTATGCAGATGCCAGAATGGAAAACAATATTTACATCAAAAAAACAAATGAGACATTCGATGCTATTGTCGTAGGCTCTGGTATTACTGGCGGCTGGGCTGCAAAAGAACTCTGCGAAAAAGGTTTAAAAACGTTAATGGTAGAGCGCGGCCGCCCTGTCGAACATCGCAAGGACTATGTTGGCGAAGGTGTTAAGCCTTGGGAGATGAGCAATCGCGGAAAAGTTAACTATCAACTGGTAGAAGATCAATATCAGATTCAAAAAAAATGCTACGCATTTAACGATGCGACTAAGCATTTTTTTGGCAATGACCGCGACTTGCCCTACAGCACGCCAGACAATAAACCTTTTAGTTGGATTCGTGGCAATCAGTTGGGTGGCAAATCACTGATTTGGCATCGCCAATCCTATCGTTGGAGTGATTTGGATTTCAACGCTAATGCCGTCGATGGTCACGGGGTAGATTGGCCCATTCGCTATAAAGACGTAGCGTCTTGGTATAGCTATGTAGAACGCCATGCCGGCATCAGTGGTGCCGTAGAAAATATACCTGTGTTACCCGACAGCGTATTTTTGCCACCGTTTGAATTTAATCAGGTGGAGCTCGCATTCAAGAAAAAAATCGAAGAAACTTATAGCGATCGTAAATTAATTATGGGGCGCTGCGCGCACTTATCGAAACCGGCGCCGCATCATATCGAACAAGGCCGCATGCAATGCCAGACTCGCGACGAGTGTCAAAAAGGTTGCTCATTTGGCGCTTATTTCTCAACGCAAAGTTCAACACTTCCGGCCGCACTCAAAACTAATAATTTGCGTATCGCCACAAATGCTATTGTCCAAAGCGTTATTTACGATGCAAAAACCAAGCGTGCAACGGGCGTACGAATAATTGACAGTGAAACACTGGAAACCCGTGAATATTTTGCAAAGATTATTTTTCTCTGTGCCTCAACACTTGGCACCACACAAATTATGCTCAACTCAACGTGCGAAACCTTTCCGCAAGGTATTGCCAATTCATCCGGTGTGCTCGGTCACTATCTGATGGATCACTTATACAGTTGCGGGGCATCGGGTCGTGTAGAAGGGTTTGAAAACGAGTACTATTCAGGCCGTCGGCCCACTGGGCCATACATGCCACGCTTTCGCAACGTACTGGAAAAACACCCGACATTCGTTCGCGGTTATGCCTTGAACGGCGGCGCTTACCGCGAACGCTGGGCTGACTTTAACGATGTAGAGGGGTTTGGCGTTGACTTGAAACAACGCATAAAAAATGCAGGAGGATGGCGCTTTCATCTGCAGGGCTCTGGCGAAATGCTACCGCGCTATGAAAACCAAGTCAGCTTACATCCCACAAAAATAGATAAGTGGGGGATGCCGCAATTACACATTGATTGCAGTCACTCTGCGAATGAGATAAAAATGCGCGAAGATATCGCCGATACTGCAGCAGAAATTTTGCGTGCCATTGGCGTTAAAGATGTTGTTAAATTTAACCATACCATTGATGAATGGCCGATAGGTTTGTCTATTCATGAAATGGGCACCGCACGCATGGGGAAAGATCCAAAGACATCGGTATTAAATGGGCACAATCAAGCGCATGATGTCCCCAATTTATTTGTTACCGATGGCGCCTGTATGACATCCTGTGCTTGGCAAAATCCTTCACTCACTTTTATGGCTCTCACGGCGCGCGCCTGCGACTATGCGGTCACGCAGCTAAAGCGCGGCAAAATATAATTTTATATGAACCCGACAACCTCAGGAATTAGCATGCGCATTGCGAACTTTTCTACTTTATTATTTTTGGCTTCCAGCATGATATTGATAACGCCCACCACCCAAGCGGCGCCGACACAGCCACAACTCAGTGTACAACTTTGGTCGGTAAAAGATGACGTTAGCAAAGACTTTGAAGGAACGCTAAAGCAACTTGCCAGCGCCGGTTTTCAGGGTGTGGAGTTTGCGGGAAACTTTGGTAGCTACAGTAACGATGGCCCAGGGCTAAAAATATTTTTACAAAAAAATGGACTCAAAGCTTCAGGGGCACATGTGCAATTTGATAACTTTTCACCAGAAAACTTCGCAAAAACTGTTGCCTTTTATAAAGCGTTTGATTGTAAATATCTGATTATTCCGATGGACAAACGGGCAAGCACATTGGCGGGCGCGAAAGAAGTTGCAAAAGATCTCACAGCACTTGAAAAGAAATTGAAACCTTATGGATTGCACACGGGTTATCACAACCATAAACAAGAACTCGTTGATCAAGAAGGCAGTACTTCTTGGGATGTTATCGCCAAAAACACACCGAAGAGCGTCGTGCTTGAACAGGACGTAGCTTGGACGGAGGCGGCAGGCAAAGATCCCTCCGAAATAGTTAAGCAATATCCAGGACGCATTATTGCAACGCATTACAAAGCCGCCGCGCCGATAGAAGGCAATACAGAAAATCCGATTATCGGTTTAGATACAACCAACTGGCCAGCACTGATCAATGCCAACCGCACGGTCGGTGGAACTCAATGGTTTGTTATAGAGCAAGAAGTTTATCCTGAAGGTATGACTCCACTGCAAAGCGTCACCGCATCGCTGCAAGGGCTACAAAAGATTTTAGCGGAAATGCTCCAATAATGAACCACGTTTTATTTAATTTCCACGACGTAATTTTGCTTATGACAGCACTCTTATGTGTTTGTTTTGCGACGCTATTGCTTGCCACTAATCCGCCTAAAAACATCAGCAACTATTTCTTGGCTGCTTTTTTGATTGCGCACGCGTTGATTCCTTTGCATGAATTAATATTATGGGGTGCGACTTTTAAATTTACGGTGCGGGAAAATTTCCCTAACACTATTTTTGTAGCTGGTTTTGCTTATTACCTCGATGCGGTTTTGTTATATTTTTATGTGAAGTCTCTAGCATTTCACGACTTTCGTCCGACCAGAAAAGACGCTTACCACTTAGCCCCTCTGGCACTGTTTACTATTTACATGCTGGTTGTATTTTATCGCTTCCCCTTTAGCACACGTATTGATTGGATAAACACAGAAATTTTTGTTTACAGCAAGCAATACATTGCCGCCGATTTTATTTGTAAAATGCTTCGAGTATTTTATTGTATTGCCAGCTTTATGTTAATTTTAAAATACCGTTCGCTCTTAACAGCGACCCGTTCAAGCATTGAAAAGATTAATATTCTCTGGTTAAAAATACTAGTTGTAGGGTTTTTAGTGATCACTATCATGGAAGCCATTCTCAGCTTAGCAAAACTTATTGGCATCATTACTAATTTTGATTTTCAGCATTATAGCTTGTACTTATTTGAACTTATCGGCTTGAGTGGCTATTACGCACTGTTTGTTTTAGTGGTGACACTGGTGTTCACTAGCATGCGGTATTTTGTTAATTTTGAGTCAATATCACAGCCTGAAGAAATCGAACAACCAAAAAAACTTATGCCCGAAAAATTACTTAACCCAGAATATGCTGAACGAATCGATGGACTGATGCGCAAAGAAAAACCTTATTTATTGCCTGACATTACTCTCGATATACTGGCAGAAAAATTATCTATGCCAGCAAAGGATTTTTCGATGATTATTAATCGCCACTTTGAAAGCAATTTTTACGAGTTTATTAATGGCTACCGCATTGAAGAGGCTAAACTCTTGTTGAAGGATACTAATAATAACGTTAAAACGATCACTGATATCTACCTAGAAGTTGGCTTTAATAGCAAATCTGTTTTTAATACTTTCTTTAAAAAAATAGTCGGCACTACACCTTCCGAATATCGCCACCAAAAAAATCCGATTCTTTAAAACAAAAAACCACAATGAAGTGGTTTTTTGTTAGCAATAAAGCGATAAGGTTATTTCAGGTGCTGTATTTCAGCTATTATTTTAATTGGAACTCCCACTGTTGATTTGTACCGCCGTTATAATCCCATTGCTGTATTGCAGCACCATCACTGGTGGACACATCTCTTACATCCAATGACTTACCGCTATTTTCAGAAATGACTTTAAAGTTACTGCCACCAAGGCTAGTGATGATCCAACTCTGATTAGCATTGCCTTGATAATCCCACTGTTGAATATCTGCACCATTATTTTTGGATACATCTTTAACATCTAAAGACTTACCGCTTTGCTTGCTGATAATTTTATAGGTATTGCCTGACAACTGAGTTACGACCCATAGCTGGTTTGCATTACCAAAGAATGACCACTGATGGATCTGTGCACCATTGCTAGTAGAGTTGCCACTCACATCAACGGCTTTGCCGCTATTTTTAGAGATAATGGCGTAAGTACGACCCGACAATAGAGCGCCCGCTGAACCGGTAGAGCTTGATGAATTGCTCGACGATTTGCTTGATTGTGCCACACTGCTTGCAGTAAAAGTCGACAAGGTAAAGTTATTCAAATTCACTTCTTTACCGCTAAAATTAATACGTACTATTTGAGCACCTGCCGCTAATGTTACAGGCGTTGAATTTACCGTTGCCCAAGTATTCCAGTCGCCGGTTGATGCTATGTTAGTTGTCGATAATACCGAACTGCCCACCATAAATTGAATTTGCCCAGTGGTTTGTGGTGTTGCAACACGGTAACTGAGATTGTATCTGCCTGCAGTTCTTACGTTAACGCTGTACTCTAACCATTCGTTAGTGTCTACCCAACCAACGTTATAGTCTGACTGGCCATTATCAATTGTCTTTGCAATATCAACATCACTGGTGCGATATTCGTTGCCGCTATTTCCGCCGGTAGTGTCGGAGTAGGTTAACCCTTGGCAGCCGATATCAAAACTTTCTGCTTCTACAACACCGGGTATTGCAAACGCTTGACCAGTGTAAGGTGAACGGTTGCCACCACAAGGCGTGCAGACCCTAACATTTGAACTGCTATTGCAAGCACTTACAGTCGTCACAGTGTAGTCGTAGCAAGTTTCGCCCATTAATCCGGTGTCATTAAAGACCGTTGAATTTGCAGCGAGATTTTGTAAAATCGTTCCGTTACGCGCAACTCTATAGCCGTCTTCACCACTTGCATTGTCTACCCAAGTCAGTCTCACATTTTGTGGCGAGCTTGCGGTACCCAATAAACTTCCCGGTGCTTTTGTTGCGCACGCAGGTTTAGTGCCATCATAAAAATCTTGGTGATACACCAAACCAGGGTTGCCATTGGCGATATTATTTTGTGCAAAACTAATCATTCCAGCGTATGAACTAGGTAGTGAAGTGCCGGCATTAATGGCAGCGACAACCGATCTGTACACGTCATTTTGCGGAACTGTCCATAAAGTTTTGTCATGAAATACTTTCTTAAATGACCAAGGAAAATCACCGGCAATATTCGCAGCAGACCAATCTTTCATGGTGCGCAAATTAGCGGTAGTATCTTCGCCGTATTCGCCCAAAATAAGCGGCACGCCCATTCTGTTGGTGATGTCATCACGCAAATAGAGTTCAGCTATGCCACCCGCATTACCAAATACGTAATGATGGGTTTCGAGCACAAGATTATTATCCCAGCGAGTTCTTACACCGGTTGCAGCTTGTGTGGTTGGATTGGTCCAATCAAGAAACTGCAACTGTGATGCCCACCAATGGCCCTCGACAACAATAATATGATTGTTGTCGACTTGACGAATAGCATTGCGAATTGCAATCATTGAAGCCGCTAATTCGTATTCTCTGCCGGCCTGTAACACAGGCTCGTTCAGTAAATCATAGCCCCAAATAATCGGCTCGTTTTTGTAATAGTTTGCAATGTGCGCCCAAATTTTGCTGGCGATACTGACATTATTGCCATCCCAAAATTTCACACTGTCGCGCGGCTGGTTTGCATTGCTGTCGCTGTTATCACTATGATCTCCCGTGTTCTGATAGCCGGGCGCCGCATGCATGTCTAACAATATATGTACGTTCTGGGCTTTACACCACCGCACTAGGTTATCGATATATACAAACCCTGCATTGCTCACCGCGCCATTTTGCCAAAATAGATTGTAATGAAACGGCACACGCACTGAGTTGTAGCCGCGTCTTTTCAAATCAATAATGGTTTGTTCTGTAACGTAGTTCAATCGCCATTGCTTCTCGAACTCTTTGGCTTTCGCGGCATCGCCAAACACGGTGGTGAGATTATTTAAAAACTGGGTATGGGTTTTAAATTTAAAATCACCCATCATTAAGTAGCCTTCCCATAGCAACCAGTTGCCCAAATTCATACCGTGAAAGTAAATTTCTGTGCCGTTTTCATCGACAATTTTAGTGCCGCTGGCCTTAACATATTGCGCTTGTGAAGGGTTGCTTAGAGCAAAAGAAAAAATTACCAGCATCATGCAAGCAAACACCCTGCGCAATGACAGCTTATGACTGATGTAACCTGATAGGTTGTTCATATAATCCTCATCTTATTTCATTATTAAATTTAGGATATTGATGTTATTGCCGCAATAGTTTTCTCATGCAGCAACATCAACTAATTTATGAAAAATGACGCGAACTATCGTCCGAATGAATTCTCTCGAACCTAAGAAAGTCTTTTTTTGTGGATTGAGCCTTATTTTTTTACGAAATATTAATTTCTGAGTAGTTTCGACACATGCAAATAGCGTGGAAGCCATCACTTTTAAACAAGGTAGCTTTCGTTCGACTAAATTATATCCAAGCAAACGCAAAAAAATCCATTTTTTAATTTTTTAAACAAGAGCCTTTTGCGATTAATTCTTTTAATAGTAGCAGCTCATGGCGATTGCCGGTTTCAATCCGAGCGCCTCAAGCTCACGGCTTCATATTAAAAAATGTATCGCGATAATGTTGCAGCTCCGCAATAGAGTCCTTGATATCGTCCAAGGCTAAATGCGCACCCGATTTTTTTACGCCTGCGATCACATCGGGCCGCCAGCGGCGCGCGAGTTCTTTCACGGTGCTTACGTCTAAATTGCGGTAGTGGAAGTAGGATTCAAGCTTAGGCATACCACGCACAAGAAAGCGACGATCCTGACAAATGGAGTTTCCGCAAATAGGAGACTTACCTTTAGGCACCCAGTGTTCCAAAAATTTTATGGTTTCAGCTTCGCCTTGCTCGGCGCTAATTCGGCTCTCTCGCACTCGCTGCGTAAGGCCCGACTTACCGTGCTGATGGGTGTTCCATTCATCCATTGCAAACATAATACGATCAGGTTGATGTAGTGCAAATACCGGGCCTTCTGCGAGAATATTTAGATCGGCGTCAGTCACAATCGTCGCCATTTCGATAATGACGTCAGTATCTGGATCCAGCCCAGTCATTTCCAAATCAATCCAAATCAAGTTGTTTTCGTTGAGCTTTAGGTTAGACACAGGTTTTTCCTCAATAAATAGGGCACAATTGCCGCGCAGCGTAAAGCAAATCTTCAGTGTAGCCAACTTGTCAGCAACGGCACGCCTAAATTAACCTTAAACGACACCTAAATTAAAGACATATGAGCGCATGACCAAACGCAAACTCACTCGCCGCCAGCAGTGGCGCATCGAAAAAATTCAGGGTGAGCGCACTGTGCGCGCAACTAAGCGCGACAGCCTTGCCGAAGTGCAGCTGAATGAAAGCGATTTGGGCCCAGAACAGCACGGTCTCGTCATTACTCACTACGGTATGCAAGTGGTCGTTGAAGCAGTTGACGGTACGCTGGCAGGTCAAAGCCTCCGTTGTCATTTCCGCAGTAATCTTGGCTCTTTGGTTACCGGGGATAAAGTCGTGTGGCGCATGGGCAATCCACTGGGTGTTGTAGTCGCCGTATTGCCGCGCACTACCGCATTACAGCGCCCAGATCCCCACGGGGAGATGAAGACAATTGCCGCTAATATTGATCGCATTATTATCGTGGTTGCGCCCTACCCTGAACCGCATGCCAATCTCATCGATCGCTACCTAGTCGCTGCCAATTCAATCGATATTGAACCTGTACTCTTGATCAACAAAACTGATCGCATCGACGAAGAGACTCGCGAGAAAATTAACTACTTGGATAAAACCTATCGCGCATTAGGCTATCAAGTGCATAAAGTTTCCACCAAAAATGGCTCAGGTTTAGAAGAGTTTCGCGAATATTTAACCCACTACACCAGCGTGTTTGTCGGGCAATCCGGGGTTGGTAAATCCTCGTTGGTAAACGCGCTCTTGCCTGAGAGCAATTTACGTGTAGGCGACCTCACCGAACGGCAACTAGGCTCGCACACCACAACCAGCGCAACACTTTTACACTTCCCGGGCGGTGGTCATTTAATTGACTCGCCCGGCATCCGCGAATTTGGTTTATGGCATATGGATGAGTCCGAAGTATTGGAGGGTTTTATTGAATTTCGGCCCTTCCTCGGACACTGCAAATTCCGCGATTGTTCGCATCGCCACGAACCTGGCTGTGCCATTTTACAAGCGCTGACCGACGGCATAATTAGCCACACACGCATGGACTCATTTCGTTATATTTTACGAACCTTAAATGAGCAATAACGCAAAGCGTTTAGACGGCACTTAGTAATTTTAACTTTCTTTAACTGATCGCGAGAAGAATGATGAAAAAATTTTTAGGGTTTTTGCTTCTAGTATCTTTTTCACTGAGTAGCATTGCACAAATAAATCAATCCAAAGAAATACGGACATCACAAAAATTCGGCGCCTACACCGTTCACTACAATGTTTTTAACAGCAAAATGATCACGCCTGATATTGCAAAAATCTATAACCTTACGCGCGGAAAAGATCTGGCGCTACTGAATATTAGCCTGACGAAAACTGACAAGGGTATAACCAGCTTGGGAATTCCGGCAACCGTCACTGCCAAAGCTATTAACTTAATGCAACAAATTAACAAGCTCGACATTATGGAAATCAAAGAGCCCGAGGCCACCTACTATCTAGCTTCAGTTCGCCATACCAACGAAGAGGATTTGCGTTTTGAGATCAGCGTGCTTCCCATCGGCGAAACAAAACCATTGACGGTTACCTTCAACCGCCGCCTTTACACTGAAAACTAATGATCAGTTGATCCATTTCTGAAGGAACTCCCATGCTGCACCACCCCATGCCTGACCCCATTGCTTTCTCGCTCGGGCCTATCGCCGTTCACTGGTACGGCCTTATGTACGGGTTGGCTTTTTTACAATTTATTTTGCTGGGAAATTACCGAATCAATTTGCCTCATTTAAAAACTCAGGGCTGGACGAAAGACGATGTCAGCGACATGATTTTTTATGGCATGTTTGGTGTGATTATTGGCGGGCGATTAGGCGAAGTTATTTTTTATCAATTGGATTATTTTATTCAGAACCCTCTGGAGATTTTGCAAGTATGGCATGGGGGCATGTCATTTCACGGCGGCTTTCTCGGCGTAGTAGTTGCCATGTATTGCTGGGCGAGAAAATCGCAACGTGCGCTAGGTGATGTCTACGATTTTATCGCACCGCTGGTACCACTTGGTTACGCGGCAGGTCGGATCGGCAACTTTATTAACGCAGAATTACCCGGGCGCATGGCCAGTGCCGATGTGCCTTGGGCTATGACTTGGCCGAATGTACCCTATCCAGTTCACCCATCACCTATTTATCAGGCACTGGCCGATGGGCTCTTGGTATTTATTATTCTTTGGTTTTTCGCGAGCAAGCAACGCCCGCGTTGGGCAATAGGAGCGACTTACACCTTGCTCTATGGTTGCACACGTTTTTTCACGGAATACTTTCGCACACCGGATTATGAGGTAAGTTTTTTTGGTATGGCAGTATCGTCGGGCCAGCTATTGAGCATACCGATGATTGCCGTAGGCTTGGGTGTTATTGTTTGGGCTTACGCAAAACACGAAAAGTGAATATTTCACAAAAAGGTCACGCATTTGTTCACATACTCAATGCATTAAAGTCAGTAACTTAGCGACTGTGACGGGTGAGCACAAAGGAAAGCGGCCAAGATTACATGTTGTCCAGCAAGGAGTGAGTTTCACCGGTCACACATTTATTCTAGCAATTAGCGCGCTATACTGACCAAGCGCGTTGATACTGCTCTGCTTGAGAATGCAACGTAAACAGATTCGCCGCGCGACTGTGCTGAGTTAAGGCATCGGCCGCTAACAACACTACTCCAGCAGTCCAAGTTGTTTTTTCTTGTGGCCAAATAACACCGTCGCGAAAATTATAGCCTGTCCAATAACCGCCATCTTCATCCATAAATCTATGCAGCCAGCTGAATAAGCTCAACGCTTTAGCATGCTCATCTGCGGCTAGCAGTGCGAGCGTGAGCTCACAGGACTCCGCCACAGTCACCCAAGGCTCATCACTTACGCAGCGACAACCCATGTTATTTTCGACAAAGCTTTCCCATCGGGCGGCAATACGTTGACGGGCCGCTGCGCCTTGCACCACACCGGTCATAATTGGGTAGAACCAGTCCATTGAAAAACGTTTTTTACTTTCCCATGTGCGATCAAAACATTCAGGATGATGTCGCAGCGCGTTGCCTAAGCGCTCATAAGCCGCTTGCCATGCGTAGCATTCTTGATTGAGTTGTCGTGCGCATAAAATTGCACAGTCTAGGCTTTTGTAGATTGACGCACAGGCTGTAACCAAGGCGTCTTTTTTTGCGCTGCCATCTTCTGCTACCGCCCAATAAATTTCACCGGTAGGCGCTTGGTAATGCAACACAAAATTCATTGCTTTTTTTACAGCAGGAAAAAATTCACGGAGAAAAGAATAATCTTCAGTCGCGAGAAAGTAGTGCCACACACCGGTAGCCATGTAGGCAATAAAATTGGTTTCACGGTGGTTTTTGTCAACAGCAGCAGCGTCAGAACATTCGGTAGAAAGATACTTAGCCCACCAGCTGCCATCGGCCAATTGTTCTTTTGCGAGCCAAGAATACGCATAGCGCGCGGCCGCATATTCACCCGCTACCGTTAACCCCATAGCCGCCTCAATGTGATCCCAGGGATCCGCTTTGCCGTCTTTAAACCAAGGGATACAGCCATTGGGCAATTGATTTCGTAAGATGAAATTTACCGTGGGGCGCAACAAGCTTTCAGGATAAAAACCTTTTGAAAGTAACAAATTTATCATTGAGGTTTTCTCTGCGCTAATTTTTCTGATTTTTTAAAATACAGGACCACACTCTTACCCATAATTGGGTTTAAGCATTTTTCAATAGTTTGCGTAAGCCAAGGGCGGCTCATTAAATCCCACACTAATAGACGGTGATACGCGCGGATGATGCATGATTTATCCTGAGATTTCCACCACAAACACTTTAACCACCAAAAAGGGACATGTAACGCATGAGCCCAATGGCGTTTCGTGAAAACGAAATCCAGCGATTCAATACGAGCACGTAATTCACGTTCGTTAAAAATACGTAGATGGCCGCCTTCATTCTGATGATAGGCATCACTTAACCACCAGCAGATTTTTTCTGGCCAAGCACGTGGCACTGAAACCGCTAAAATACCTTTAGGTTTTAGTACGCGGTCAATTTCGCGCAGCACGCTTTCGTAATGTTCAATATGCTCTAACACTTCGCTGCAAATAATTTTATCGATAGTGCTGTCAGCAAAAGGCAAACGAGTCGCATCAGCTTGTTGCAAGATAAATTGCCTAACAAAACCCGCGCAAGGTTGCTCATGTACACCCAAATCAGCAAATGGCGCAAACTTTTCCTGCGCAATACTCAAGTCTCGAAACGATAAGTCGACGCCTATTGCTACTAGATTGGCTTGCAGATGGGCGTGAATAACGTGACGGCCTTCACCACAGCCCACGTCAAGTACAACATCGCCATCGCTGAGCGGAAAATCGCTGAAATTAATCGTGAGCATTTTCTACTTCTGCTGCGCTGATGCAGCCGCGATAATAAGTAACAAGTTGCTCAGCAACAACCTGCCACGATAAATGTTGCAAACTATGCGCTCGCCCTGCAAGACCGAGTTGTACACGCAGCTCCGCGTCAACCAATAATTTTTTAAGCGCTTCCGTCATTTCCTCAACACTTCCGGCTTTCACAAGATAGGCGGCTTCGCCAACGACTTC
>JAYWHF010000178.1:0-4424 GCA_043777855.1 Gammaproteobacteria bacterium
GATGTTGTAGTGGCATGACTATTCACCTAGGCGGGTAGAAAGCTAGATTGAGAAAATGCGGCAAACGCTGCTCAAAAAGAGGGCGTTAGCAAGCTACTTACATTATTGCGTGAAATTGCGGTAATCTTCGCAGGTTGTCAAGTAAGCGCTTTTACTTGTCGCAAAATTGTGTTTTCATGCGCCGTCGGTTGTACGCTCAATTTTTCCAGGTATCTGTTCGTTTGTCGGAGAATTGTTTCAGAAAAAGCGTCGTCAGTTTCGCGATTCTTTGTTTACAGCGGCGCGCGTCTTTAACCTAAATCATTAACTCTAGCCTAGTGAAAGGACTGTAACTTCATGAATTTTTTGGATAAATGTTTGAAAGGTGGTGGCTTAGCCAGTGCCCCGAAATTTCACCTCTTTCCGCTCTTTAAATCTTCTGCTCAACGAATACTCGCGCTTTTAGCCTTAACAGGTTCTGCGGCGACTTATGCGGCAGCGCCGACAGCGGTAAATGACAGTCGGTCTATTCCCGTTAATAGCAGCATCACCCTGAATCTTATTGCCAATGATTTTGATACTGATGGTGATGCGATTTCGGTGGTTAGCGTTACGCCGTCCGCTAACGCAACGGCGACCCTGAACCCTGACGGCAGTGTGTTTTATACACCCAACAAGGATTTTCAGGGTGCAGATACTTTTACCTATACCATTCAAGATTCTGGAGCCTCTGGCGCCGCCCAGACGGCTATCGGCACAGTAACAGTGACCGTCATTAACAGCGACTTCGTGGTGGCGTCTGTGGGTGAAAATAATCGTAGTCTGGCGTTGGCTTTGGATGTGGTTTGCAGCGGCTTGCGCGGAACAACCGACGGAGGTTTGGGCGCGGAACGCCGAAATTTACTTGAGCGCTGTAATGCCCTGGATGCTCTGGCATTGAGCAATCCTGAGCAGGCCAATGAGGCGCTTAGGCAAATTGCGCCGGAAGAAACTGTCGCCTTGATGCGAGTGACTTCCGAAAGCAGCCGCACGCAAACCGCTGCTGTATCGCAACGCGTTGGGCAGTTAATGGCCGGCAATAATCGTTTTACCCTTAATGGTGTTGCATCACTGAATCAAGTGTCCGGCGGTAGTGCCGGCGACGCTGAGCCGATGTGGTCTGCGTTGGGGTTTTTTGCGAGCGTGCAGCACGAGGCTGCCACGCGTGACACAAGCGGTTTTGAATCAGGCTACAAATCCAGTGGAAATGCTTTCACGCTCGGTGCTGACTACCGAGTGACCAAAAGCTGGGTCTTGGGCGGCGCGGTCGGCTTAAGCCAAAATGACTTGGATTACTCCGCTCAAAACGGCAGCCTTACCAGCGACATAAACAGTTTTATTGTTTTTAGTTCGTACAGTATGGATAGTTCCTCACTGGAGACTCAGCTTGGGTTTGCGTCCACGTCATTCGACTCTGTGCGCAGGGTGCAATACTTGGAAGGCACTTCATTGTTTAACGATACTTTGCGCGGTTCCACGGGGGGTTCTCAATTAATCCTGAATTCGCAGTGGCAGTGGGAATGGAACCGGGAAGCCTTCACGCTTTCGCCTTTTGTGCGCTTCGATTACTTGCAAAATAAGGTGGATGCCTATGGAGAGAACGGCTCAAGCGGTTTGCCTATGTCTATCGCCGAACAATCAACGTCGCAATTGACGCTTGGTGTCGGTGTTCAATCCACCTATGTGCTTAACCGTAGTTGGGGTGTATTTATTCCGCTGGCAAAATTGACCTTGCTCAGTGAAACGAGTTCGGGGTTCGACCCAATCGCATCGCGTTTTGCATACGATCCTGATCCACTGAACTCTTTTACGCTGCAAAATGATGGAGCTGATAAAGCTTTTGCACAATTTGCCGTGGGTTCGTCGTTCATATTTAAAGGCGGTTATCCGGCTTTTTCCAATATCAGCAGATGATTGGCTACACCAATCTTTCCGCCTATCAAATTCAGGCAGGTATGCGTTATGAATTCTAATCATTTAAATCACTGGGTTAATTTTTCGCAAAAGCTGCTTCCAGTTTTTGCGTTGGTTTCATTGCTAGCATTTACAGGCTGTGGCGGCGGCAGCGCTTCTACAACGTCTCCTGCCAATACCTTGCCTGAGCCAGTGGCCGGTGGCATTGATGGTGGAGTTCTAGTGCCTGCCTCGAGTAAAGGGTCTGCGTCTTCTGTAGCAGTAGATTCATTGCCTCAGGTTTCGGCGGGAGGGCGTCAATTTGCGGACCCTAATGTGCTGCTGAATCTTAAAGGCACGGCAGTCGCCGCCAATGGGGCGACGATTACCAAGACCTTGTGGACTCAGTTGTCGGGCCCCGAGGTTGTTATTCCTTCGCCCAATGCGTTGGACAACGTGTTGGTTATGCCTGATGTCAATATCGCCACTCAACTCGAGTTTCGGCTAACCGCTCAAGATAGTAACAATAAAGTCAACTCAGCAACGGTGACTGTTTTAGTAAAGCCAGTGCCTACGTTTATCAAGGTCATTGGTGGGGTTTTTAATGAAAGCGATGCGAATGTGGTGTTTAAAATTCGCCTAAACGCGCCTAGTGAGTCGCCGGTTACCGTGACCTACACAACACAAGATGGAACAGCAGCCAGCCTGACGGACTATGTCGCCAATTCGGGTTCTTTGGTGTTGGCGGCGGGCGAAGTTATCAAGGAGGTCTCCGTTGCCTTAAAAAATGACGGTATCGACGAAGTAGATGAGAGCTTCAGCCTACAAGTCATGGTGCTCGATGGCGTAACTAATTATGCTAATAGCGGTGTAGCCATAATTCGCAATGGCCGCGAACCCCAGTTGGCGCAAAGCATTCAGTTCACCAACCCCGGCCCGGCCACGATCAGTTTAAAAGCGCAATATGCTAACCCGATAGACCCAGCAGTAGTGCCGCCGGGTAAAGGCGGGCTTGTCTATTTGTCGTCAAATCAGAATGTAGCAACCGTTAATGCCAATGGTATTGTCAGCCCCTTATCCGTGGGCACAACCAAGATTACGGCGATTAAATACGCTGATGATGTCTATATGTCGGCAGAGGCGAGTTATGACCTGAATGTTTCAATCGCAGGCTCAGCGCCGGTTGTTAGCTCGTGGAACCGGGCGGATTTTGTGAGCGGCAGTGTTTTGAAGCCATTTAGGGCTATTTCAATGCCTTCCGGAAGCGTCTACATCGAGCTAGATACAAGTGCAGAGGATCTTGAAGATGGTCGATTACCAACGCAGGCTCAATTTGATGAATATAAGGCTTCGGGTAAGAGTGCCTCGATAATGTTGAGTTCAAGCGACGGTGACGGAGACGCTCTTTATTGGCAAGCTTATGGGTCCTCAGCGAGAGTTGCATATCCAACGGCAGGCCCTCGCACCATCACCTACTCAGTAACTGATACCGATGGCAATACCGGCAGTGCCAGTGTTGTAGTGTTGGTGGACAACCTTGCACCGCAAGCCATCGCATCGGCATCTTCTACCTATTTAGGGTATTCTCCTGCAAAAATCAATGATAGCAATTTAAATCCGGGGCTCGGTGGGGACTACAGCTGGTCAAACACCGGTGACTTGCGTAATGCGCCCGAGTGGGTTGCATTAACTTGGCCTTCAGAGGTTGTCATTAATACCGTCGATTTGTACACAACAGGCTCAGCCGATTCAGCTCAGAATTACCCTTTACAGAATTACGAAATTCAGTATTTCGACGGTGAAGGCTGGCAGACGGCCGCGACTGTTACGGGCAATACCGCCGCCGTTCGTACACATGCAATTTCTACAGTAACGACAACGGCATTGCGAGTGTTCGCAACCTACGGGCCAACTTGGCAGCCGCAGAATGCCCGTGTCAATGAGCTAGTGGTTTACGGTAAATTCTTGAGTGCATTGGGCAATGAAACCCCAAGCTCGTCCGCAAGTTCTAGCGTTGCACCCAGCTCGAGTGCGATACCCAGTTCTATTCCCGTAGCGAGTTCAAGTGTGGCACCGCCCTCAAGTGTTGCGCCGAGCTCTAGCCTAGCCCCTTCAAGTGTGCCCAAAAGTTCGAGCCTGGCCCCGCCATCAAGTGTTGCACCAAGCTCTAGCTCAGCGACATCAAGTGTAGGCCTAAGCTCTAGTTCGATATCAAGCTTAGGTGGCGGGGCGGTTCCTACGGTTACAATTGGTTCAACAAACGCGGCTTTTCTAGCCTGTGGTGGTTTTACGAAACCAACTTGTGCTGTTTCTTTACAGGCTGGTCAAGTATTAAGCCTTACAGGGTCTGCTAGCGATGTCGAGGACGGCTCGCTCCCCACTGCTGCGCAGGTTAACGAAAGTTCCGCCACCGGCAAGCCTATTATTACGTTGCGCTGGGATTCAGATATTTCAGGGTTTTTGAGTTATGGAGCGACATTGAACACAGCATCCCTAACCTTAGGTACTCATGT
>JAYWHF010000179.1:0-4405 GCA_043777855.1 Gammaproteobacteria bacterium
TTTGCGAGAGCCCGTGAAAACCTATTCTTCTGGCATGCGCGCGAGGCTAGCCTTTGCCATTTCTATGGCAGTAGAGTTTGATTGTTTTTTAATCGATGAAATCATTGCAGTTGGTGATGCGCGCTTTCATGCTAAGTGCCAAGAAGAGTTATTTGTGAAACGTAAAGACAGGGCACTGATCATTGTGTCGCATGAAGCTCACAACATTCGTGAAAACTGCAACCGAGCTGGTGTTATCCATGCTGGGAAACTCACCTTATTTGACAAAATAGACGATGCTTATCATTGGTATGGTCAAACCACCCTGCATTCCAATCAAGCCATAGCGCAAGGTAAGTGATACTGATGGTTAACCAGTCTAAATATGATGTATCTATATTAAGAATGTCTATTTTTTACCACCTTAAGTTCTTAGTGCTTGCTTGCTTATGTATCGCAATGCCTGCGAAAGCTAATTTACCGCAGGTGATAGTTGGATACCAAGGCTGGTTTGGCTGTCCTGATGATTTTGATGGCAACAAGCATTGGCAGCATTGGTTTGTTGGTGCTGTAAAAGTAGAAAATTTTACTGTTGATATGTTTCCTGATCTCAGTGAGCTAAGTGCTGTAGATCAATGCGACACCGGGATCAATCGCGCTGACGGGCAAAACACGATCAAGCTTTTTTCGTCGCAGAACCCACGCGTGGTTGACATGCACGTACGTTGGATGGCTCAAAATGGTATCGGTGCAATTGCTTTGCAACGCTTCGTAGGCGTTTTAACGGATCCAGCCAAACTTCGCAGGGCTGACAACGTTTTAGAAAATATACGCCGAGCAGCAGCCAAATATGGCGTCAGCTACTACGTCGTGTACGACGTATCGGGAGCTCAGCCGCAAAGCGTTGCAAGTGAAATTTGGAAAGATTGGCAGTATTTGCAACTAACCAAAAAAATTACAAATGACCAAAACTATCTTCAATACAAAAGTAAACCTTTCGTACAGATATGGGGCTTTGGTTTTTCTGGCCACCCCGGCCAGCCTGCAGAAGTTTTATATCTGATCAGGCAAATGCAAATCGGTCAGAGAAACATCACACCTAGTTCAGTGGCAGGAGGTGTGCCTACTTATTGGCGCAGCCTCACCAGAGACTCGTATAGCGATCCAATATGGCGAGATGTGTATGCGCAATACGACGTTATCAGCCCTTGGACAGTAGGTCGATTTGCGAATGCTA
The DNA here is from genome assembly GCA_043777855.1 of Gammaproteobacteria bacterium. Classification (GTDB taxonomy): domain Bacteria; phylum Pseudomonadota; class Gammaproteobacteria; order Pseudomonadales; family Cellvibrionaceae; genus Cellvibrio. Next base: position 1,217 of record JAYWHF010000179.1, read on the forward strand.
AGGCCGCAAGTACTTTTGCACAAACCATCATCAAAGATGATCTTCAGATTACTCAGCGACGTAACCAAGCCTACCTTCCAGTTGTTTTCCCTGGGTTTTCGTGGGCTAATTTGATGCGCGTCCGCGGAGAATTTGCTCGCAGCATTCCAAATCAAATACCAAGGCAGTGCGGAGATTTCTTACGCACGCAAATTCGTGGAGTTAAATCCTTTGGGCTCACTAGCATTTATGCGGCAATGTTTGATGAACTCGATGAAGCTACGGCCTTAATGCCAATTTTGGCTGATAGACAATTCAGCACTATTACAGATTCAATGGTTCACAGCAACCAAGATGGTTGCGATTTGCCTAAGAATTGGTATTTAAAGATTCTTAGATAGATTGATGTGAACTAGCCTTTTATTGCCTGAAGATCGCTGCAGCAGTATCAGCAGCACTTGTAAATACCAACCAAGATAAATTGGGCCAAATTACTTAATTGAGGGATTAATTTATGAATACAGAAACAATTAACAAAGTTATGTCAACTAACAGTGAAAAGAGCTTACGCGTTTTAATGGAAATGCGACCTGCTATGGATGGCTTTGCAGGCATACCTCAAGAAGCAAGATTATTGTTTAGGGGCTTACGCATGCTAGACGGCATAGAAGCCGAAGGCATGATTCAAACATCAATGCGCACCTTGGCCAAGGGGACTTCAAACAAAAAAAGTTTTTTTGAGCCTGACCTTACACCTGCAAGGAAAATTAATCGTTATTCAAGAGTCATCATTTCTATTGCAGAAAAACCATTCAGAACAATATTCGATAAGATTCACGATTACGTTCAAAAGGGAGTATCTTCTGCACAACTCACGTTCGGTACATTGCTTGGAATTAATTCAATCAAGCTAACTAAATTTGAATCTCAATATTTTGAAGATTTTACTTGGCGTACTTTTTTCGCAAAAACCTTGCCAGCATCTGATTTCAAGCTAGTAGCTACAGCCAATCAGCAAATATGTTCAACACCGTGGCACACCATGCACATGGTTGGTTTAAGTACCCTGAACATCTTGCACACACCTCGCTACCCGTATGTAGACACTGATTCAATAGACATCTTTATTGCGCAAACCCCGTATCCTGGTCGCATTAGCAAGTCAACAAAATTCGTAGTGCGATATCACGACGCGCTGCCCGTGCTCATGCCGCATACTATCTCCGATAAGTCTTTACACCAAGCCACGCACTTTTATGCATTGATGAGCAACGTCAAATCAGGCGCCTACTTTGCATGCGTATCCGAGACTACTCGCCAAGATCTGATCAAGCTCTTTCCCGAGGCTGCCGCGAAAGCCATCACTATCCATAACATGGTGTCACATCATTATTATGATGAAGCGTCCCCTGCCACCTTAGTACCTAATATTATCCGCTCCCGTCAATATAAAAAATTTGAAGACGAAGCTAAGGCGTACGCTTTGGTTCCAGAATTCTTAACTCTAAGAGAGAAAGAGAATTTTTATGCGAAACACGTCAAGCCGGGAATCAAATATCTACTGATGGTATCGACGGTTGAGCCTAGAAAAAACCATACCCGCTTGCTAGCTGCTTGGGAAGTACTCAAGGCGGATATCGACCCAGACTTGAAATTAGTTATCGTAGGTACGTTAGGCTGGGATTATGCTACTACGGCTAAAAGCTTCTCTCCTTGGATAGATCGCGGCGAAGTTTTCATGTTGAACCAGGTTCCATCGCCAGATCTACGAGTTCTGTATAAGCATGCTGCTGTTACTGTGTGTCCTAGCTTAGGCGAGGGCTTTGATTATTCTGGAGTAGAAGCTATGCGTAGCGGGGGAGTAGTAACTTCATCAGATATAGCAGTGCATCGAGAAATTTATGAAGATGCTTCAGACTATTTTGATCCTTACTCCACAATGAGTTTAGTAAATTCCATCAAATCGATTTTGTATGCTGACACGGCTGCTGAAAAACAGACAGCTTTGCGCTCGCACGGAGCGGAAGTTAGTGCGCGATATCTACCAGATGTGATTTTGCCTAAATGGAATGAATTTCTCAAAAAGATCGCGGCCTAAGCACAGTTCTTTTGCCAAGCTCATGGGTTGTCCAGAGCCTGCCTGTAGATACATCAATGAGGAGCAAACGCCTTGAAAACCAATCGCGAAGATGTGCGTAGTTTGTACCGTGTTGTATTAGGGCGTGAGCCAGAATCCGAAGCTGTGATTGACACGCACCTTGACACGCCAAGCCTTGAAGCACTGATTAGTATTTTCGTTAATTCGCCAGAAAATCGCCTCAACAATCTCGCCCTCGTTGCACGAGCTGCCCCCGCTGGGAAGCGATTCATACCATTAGATAGAGCGGCCAACTCTATCGAATACCTTGCTTCTGATGAGCAACTAAGCCAGTGCCTGCAAATCGTTGCGCAGCAGTGGAGTGCATTAGGCGAAGAAAAACCACACTATTCAGTGCTGACAGATGCGCGATTCAATCCAGACGAGTTGGACAAATACGAAGACGACTTCTGGCAAAGTGGCAATTCAGAGATTGATGGTGTCCTCAGGATGCTCAAACGCATTGGCATTGTGCAAACTAAGTCGCTGCATGCTTTGGAACTGGGCTGTGGCGTTGGCCGTGTGACTTATGCACTAGCTCCGCATTTTGCCAGCGTAGCTGCGTATGATATATCTGCACCACATCTGAAGATCGCTAACAAAAGAGCCCAAAAGATCAGCGCCAAGAATATCGCTTTTCATCACGTGCAGCCCGATACTTTTTTGAAAACTTTAGGTAACCAGCTAGCCCCCAGCTTTTGGTCGACTATCACCAAGCTACAAAACAGCGTAGAGGCTCAGCCACTTCAGTATTGCGACTTCATCTACAGCAGAATCGTGCTCCAGCACAATCCTCCACCCGTGATGCATCACATCATCCAGGCACTGCTAGCCTGTTTGCGCCCGAACGGAATCGCCATATTACAGTTGCCCACCTATCGCCTTGGCTATGCCTACGCCATCAACACTTGGCTGCGCCATCATACAAAATCGGATATGGAAATGCATTGCCTTCCCCAACAGGCGGTTTCCCAGCTGGCTGCGCAGGCAAACTGCGAAATTTTGGAAGTCAGCGAAGACGCTTCCACTGGCTCGGATCGTTACATCTCCAACACTTTTGCTATTCAAAAAAA
>JAYWHF010000180.1:0-4404 GCA_043777855.1 Gammaproteobacteria bacterium
ACGAAACTCACCTATAAACACTCGAAAAGCCCTAACGAGCAGGAACTTGCCCTCTACATTAACGATTGGATGCCGCCTAGCGATCCAGCGCAGTGCGCTGGCCAATGCGGATATGATATTGCAGCCTACATAAAAACTTGGGTAGCCCCTTCAATGTCATCTAGTAAAACGAGCTCATCAGTGAGCAGAGTCAGTTCATCATCTGGCAAAACGAGCTCATCAGCGAGCAAAACCAGTTCATCGACCGCCACCAGCCGACCATCATCTATATCTATCCCGGTAAGCTCAACACCTCCTGTAAAACCATCAAGCTCTTCATCTCTTCCGCCGAGTAGCATTTCCGCGACCGTGATTTTTTCTGAAGGCTTCGAAGCTGCAACGCCAAACACACAGCCCGCAAAATGGGACAATTTTATTGAGTACAATTACAACGGCACTAACTCTGCAACTTCAGGCAGAAGTTTCGCACTTGTCGACAACTCTAAGTCATATTCCGGCAGTAACTCAATCCACTTCAAGGGAAACTTTGCTCAAATAGTGCGCGCGTTACCATCAGGCACTAATCGTCTACACATGCGCTCTTGGGTATATTCAAGCCGTCAGTTCGGCAATATTCCAGGCGACGACAGTACATCCAACCACTCCCACATCATGGGCATCAAAAAAACTCAAGACGCTAACAACGAAATTCGTGTTGGCGAAATCAAAGGTGCGTTGGGTACAAATCAGGTTCCATCGGACGACATAGCACCAAGAAATGACAAGTGGAGAAAGGGTCCGCAGATATCCGCCAACAAGTGGACCTGCGTCGAGGTTGCTATGTACGGTGATACCCCCTATGACCAGCTCTACATGTGGGTGGATGGGACCTTAGTACATTCGATAACTTCTGACGCTGATTGGCAAAACAATAAACAACCCGCGAATTGGCTCAGAGACAAATTTAACTATATCGAATTCGGCTTCCAAAGCTACACCGGACAGCAGACCGCCGATGTTTGGATGGATGATATTGTTGTTGCAACAGCACCCATAGGCTGTGGCAACATAGCTCCTGTGCCGTCAACACCCAGCTCATCCAAACCCAGCAGCAGCACGCAAAGCAGCAGCGCCAGCACCTCCTCAACGAGTCCACGCGTGGGAGATGCTGTTAGCGGCAAAGCGCTTTATGAAAGCCAATGTAGTAATTGCCACGGCACAAAGGGTGCCGGTCTCTCTACGCTGGATTCAACCAAAGGCACCTACAAAATGGGCAGCGGCCCAGAACAGAGTTTGGCCGAATACACAAATGATTGGATGCCCAAAGGCAACCCTAGTAGTTGTGTCGGTCAGTGCGGATATGACATCGCCGCTTACATCCGTACTTGGGTGGCGACCAGCAGTAAATCTAGCGCTGTAAACAGCTCAATTTCTAGCAAGTCTAGCTCTAGCGTAACCTCGGCGCCGTCGAACTGCGGAATAGCCTATGGCGCAAGGTCTTTAAGGTTACTCACTAAAAATGAATACACTGCCACAGTGCGTGATTTACTCGGAGTCGACCTGATCAAGGCTTTGGGTCAAAGCACTTATGACTCACTGCCGGCTGATAGTCTCATTAACGGCTTCTCCAATAACGTTCTCGCAAGCATAGAGAGCGGTTCATTGCAGTCCTACATGCAAGTTGCAACCAAGGTGGTGGATTCTGTTGCGACGCAAAACTTCAGTGGCATCATTGATTGCAGTGGTATCAGCGGCGATCAATGCCTTACCCGTTTTGTGGACGGCATAGGATTAAAACTGTTCCGTCGTCCTTTGACTACCGTTGAACGCACCGCCTATGCGGCTTTGTTCGCCGCTGATTTAAGCGCTGGCGATAATAAAGAAAGCATCAAAATGGCGCTGCGCACCATGCTTACCTCGCCTCAGTTCCTCTACCGCAGCGAAGTTGGTGTGCCTGGTGCAAGCTTAAGCGCTGCGAAGCTGCCAACCGGTATAGCGTCAGATGCCTATGTGCTAACACCCTACGAGCTGGCATCTTTCCTTAGTTACACCTTCGCGGGTACAGCACCCGACAGCCTACTGCTAACAGCCGCCAGCAAAGACGAACTTGCCAGCGACATACAAGTACAAGCGCAAGTCGAGCGGTTACTAAAAACAGCAAGCGCGCGCGAACACTTCGGTAATTTCGCTGCTCAGTGGCTACATACAGACAAGGTTTTATCCGTTGCAAAAGATGCGACCTTGTACCCAAGCTTTACGGCCAAAGTACGCAAAGCTATGGCTCAGGAAGTACGTGACATATTCAATCACGTTGTTCTGGATCAAGGTGAAGCTTTCACCACGCTCTTCGATGGCAACTTCACATTTGTAAACCAAGATCTGGCAAGCTTCTACAGTATCAGCGGCGTTACCGGCGATGCTATGCGCAAGGTTAGCAACCTAACGACACGAGCTGGTCTAGTCACCTCGGGAGCCTTCTTAAGCGTAACCGCACACGACAAAGAAACTGGCCCGATACTACGTGGCGTTTATGCACGGCGGAACTTTATGTGCCATGACGTCCCGCCGCCGCCAACTGGAGTGAAGCTCGATGCAATACGCGAAGAGCAGCGTCTAGCATGGGAAAAATACCTTGCGGAGAATAATGGCAAAGCTGCCAGTCGGAAAAAGTACGAATTCCTAACTGCTTCCGAGGACTGCGCCGGCTGCCACAAAGAGATGATTAATCCCTTAGGAGGTGGTTTTGAAGACTTCAATGCTGTTGGCCTGCCACAGACCATGGATTACAACAAGCTAAGTATTGACGCGTCAGGTGTGCTCTACGGTATTGCTAACCCCAAAGATGGGCAAAGTGTGGCCTTTACTGGAGCAAAAGAGGTTGCCCACCATATCGCAAGCTTTGACACCACACGGCAGTGCTTTATCGATAACAGCTTCCGCTTGGCAATGGGCACAGGCTCTAGCTATTTCGACAGAGAGAAGGCCGGAATAGAGTTATCCGCCGCAGAGCAGACCAGTTACAGCTGCGAAGTTGAGAAGTTAGAAAACGTGATGATAAGTAGTGATAACAGCACCAAAGCACTCCTGAAAGCGCTAGGCTCAATGGAAAGTGTTCGCTATCGCAAAAACGTAACCCGTTAATGATAAATGCCGAGGGTCAATGAGACTCTCGGCCACAGTTTTCAGTCACTACTGAAGAGGATTACCATGAAGTACGATGATAAATTGGCACTAAATAGTCGCCGCGCATTTTTAAAGTTCATCGGCAAAGCCGGTTTGTCGGTACCGCTATTGCAAGCGTCGTCGTTAGGCGCCGGTATGCTTTTGAGCCGTCAAGCTTTGGCCGCCGGAGTTGAAGCCAGAAGGATCATATTCGTTTACGTTCCCGACGGCACCCCTGGAGGGGCATCCTCATCTTATCTGCCCAGTGACTCACTAGCACTAAAACAATGTTCAATGCCACTTGAATCTGTTAAGAATCAATGCGTGTTTTTTAAGAATACTGACGTAAATGGTGGCGGCAGTCACGGCAATACACAGCGAGTTCTTGGCGCATTTGCTGCTGGGGTAAACGGCAAGACACTCGATGTGGCGCTCGGTGGAGCAGTCGGAGCCACATCACCTACCGCTTCTTTGCGCCTCGGTGTGCTTACCGGAAACAAAGACCCAATTTCAACAAATGGGGGCAACGGGGGCTACAGTACTGTTACAGACTATCAAGACAATCCCAAAGCAGCCTTTGAAAAACTTTTCGGTGGCGTTGTTAGCACCAATCCTATTGCTTCAAAACGCGAGAAAAAAATTCTTGAAATTAATAACGCGGCATTAACTCAAATTCAGACCAAATTGGGCAGTTATGAGCGCGAACGCCTAGAACAACACAAGGATGCGATCGCCAAACTCAGCGCTGACATAGACAACGCGGGTTCAGGCGGCCCAGTTTCAACAGGCTGCACCAGCCCTGCTTGGAACTCCGGAGGGCTGTCAACAGATCAGTTGGGCGCCAAATTCACAGATTTATTTGCACTACAAACCGAAAACATTATTCTGGCACTAAAATGCAACATAACTCGAGTAGTCACACTCCAGATAGGAACTCACCAATCTGACTTTCCTGTCACGGGGCTCACCGGCGACTATCACGGCGCAATACACAGCGGTAATCTTAGCTTCTACGCATCCTACCGCACTTATTTTTCAGAGCGCGTGGCGCACCTTATAAAACGGTTGGCCGAAACTGAAGATGCTAACGGTGGCAAGTTGATTGATAGCACACTAATCCTACAAATTACTGATATGGGCGATGGCAGCGCGCATACTGGCTCGGACGCACCTTTCATGATGGCAGGGGGCGGTACTGCGGTGAATCGCGGTAAGGTAATTTCAGTGGCTGACCACCATATGTTGCTCGATACGGTCTCTCAG
>JAYWHF010000181.1:0-1539 GCA_043777855.1 Gammaproteobacteria bacterium
GGCAGCAAGATGCGCGCTGACGCGGGTGGTGCCGGCTTTGGCATGGGCAGCTGTGGCTCTAGCAAGGTGCCGGCGTCGGGCCTGAACTGTGCATACGCCCCGGTGACGGCTGTGCACAAGCCCAATACGACTAGCGAACGCGAAAATGAATGGGCAATCATGCTCAAAATCCTTTTTCCTGATAATAGTTGACCGCCTTGAACGAATGACAGAGGCTAAAACATGGCCGCATAGTAATCATGGGCTAAAAATGTATGCGAAATTTTGCAATTATAATTGTTTTAGGATGTTGTATATCGCGTCTTAGACGATTGTCTAGGCCCAAAGCGTTACCCACTATTCATGGGCAGAGCAGTCATGCAAGAGTTAATCAACCGCTTGAAGACTAAAACGCAATCACCCCTTGTCAAAGGTAATCTCCCATGAACACCTGCCTGCACAAACTAGCCCGCACCACCCAAGCCGTACGCGCTGAGATGGCTCTAAGTGCTGACAGCGTAGCTGCGCTGGCTTGCCGCCATGGCGTAAAAGAGTCTAAGAGTTAGTTGTCGGTGAGCTGCGCCGCATGCTGCTCCTGCCCCTAGTAGATGACCTCTTGGCTGTGCCGCGCGAGTGCATATGCCCCACAGTGTCCCGCTTAGGGCTGGGCAAATGCTTGAGGAGAGTAAACGGCGCTATCTGTTTGTTCATCTCAGGCCAAGACATGCGGGAGACCGTGATGCGCTACACCACCTTGTACAATCATCAATCTGCGCAATTGGCGTTGAAAAATAAAACGCCCATACATATTAGAAATATTAAATAATGATAATGTACTGGCTTGACAGTTTATTTTACTTTATCTCTTTTTATTCAAAAAAGCCAATACCAAAAAAACATATAGCTTTCGTTCGACTAAGCGCGGGAATTGGTGATTGGATAACTTTACTCCCCTCTATAGTATTATTAAGAAGTGAATTCCCAAAAAGTAAATATACTATATTTGCAATAGTTGACGAACAATGGGCGCCCGCAGTAGAGTTAAATGGAAATATTGATTATGTAGTTCCAGTAAACAGAAAAAAATATGGAAAAAACATCCTTTATCGAGTAAAAATAAATTTTTATATTAAAAATTTATTTATCGACAAAATTTTTGACTTTGCACTTTTTAGACGGCTATCCATCGGCGATTCTATAGTTCGCGCCTCTGGGGCCAGCATTCGTATTGGATATATGCCGCAGCCCGATCAACCAAATGAGCTTCGTATAGGCGACTCGCTTTTTACAACGTTGATTGAGGATACCAAGTGGGAAGAGCACGAAATTATCCGTAGTGCACGACTACTTAGTTTGAATCAGCACCATATAACAACCACAAACTGGACACCAAGGTTAGAACTGAATACTTCGAGTAAAAAAAACAAACAGTTTCTTTGCTGCCCGGGCGCAAGTGTAAACGCACGAAAGTGGGATCCGAAGAAATTTGCCGAGGTAGCAAAACATATATACTTAAAAACTGGTTGGCAGCCAATACTTGTAGGTTCAAAGGCAGATTAC
>JAYWHF010000182.1:0-1537 GCA_043777855.1 Gammaproteobacteria bacterium
TTTAACCCCGATAGAAAAAAAGAGCTGTTTGACAACTTACTCTCACTCTTCGATTACAACTGGATCCCTAGTATTTGATAAAGATGTTCTAAAACCCCAATCCGAGTTACAATTTGATTGGCAGGAAGTTTTAAAAATTCGGGATGTAAAACTAATTTTGCTTTTGATTTTTTCGATTAATATGACTGGTTCGATTGCCGAAGGAGCGTTTTTCTCATATATCTATAAGACACTTCTGCTCACGCCGATGCAGGTGAGTATTATGTTTGTCGCTGGTGGCATGTCTGGTGTAATAGCGGCTCTTTTTTTCTATCGGGGTTAAAAACAGTAAAAATTTAGCAAGTCCGCTTGCAATCATGAAATAGATAGGACTGACGATACCTCCGAAGCCAGCAAGCAGGCCAGCTAGTCCTTGACCTAGAATTTGAGCAATTGTTTTTGTCGAGCTTTGTAAACCAATTGCTTTTTTAACTTCAAGAGAAATCAAGCTATTGGGAAGCGCCGCCGTCGCGCAAATATTTTGTATCAGATTTCCACAGGCATTAATAAAACATAATAAAACTATTAAGAATAAAATATATGGTGGTTTGGTCACTATAATAAGAGCAATTGCAATAGCACTGAAACTGCAAAGTGTGTTAGCGCAGATTAGTATTCGTGTTCTGTCAAATCGATCAACTGAACTACCTACGAGTGTCGCAAACAAAACAGATGGCAACCATTCTGCAATTAATAAAACACTCGCTTGGCTAGGCGAGAAATTTAGGATCAAAAGAGCAGCGGCCGGTATAGCGATCATCATCATCTGATTATTCACTACTCCGACCGCGTCACTTGAAATTAGACGGAGAAAACGAAGCTCTTTCACCATAAAAAAATATCGCTGTTTCTGTGTCAATCTTACAATATGATTATGCCGGTTATGGCTGTGCAACAACGTGAACTGGGCGCTCATTTTCTTTTCGGTCTTTTATCCCGAGGATCCAAAGTTTTAACACTTTTTCATGCTGAGGATATTTAGCTATCAGACATTTTTCTACTGCTTGAAAGTCGTCATTTCTGAAATGTTCAGAAATTTGCTTGCCATCCTCTTGACTAATTGGCAAGTCCATATGAAGTTGAAAAACAACTTCATTGTTTTGCGTAGCATAGTCTGTAATTTCGTAGCCGTTGTAAACTGCTTTTCCCGTAAAACCCCCTTTTAATCTCGGGCTGAAATAAGAAATTTATGTCTGGGCCACGAGAATAATAAGTAAGCAATTTTTTAGAGTGACATTCAAGTACTCTTACATATTTTAAGACGATTTACGTTTTAGAACGAGCTGCGAAGTCACTTGGGGCGGATATCGTCGTGCAAGCCAGGCGCCAACACGGCAGTAATTTGATGAAGGGCAGGTCTCTTGTCATCAGATTTTCAAGTCAAAAATAGTCGATGATTCGCTCTTCGCAGCGGACCAGCCGAGTCCTAAGTCCGCAAGTTACGACTGCTAAAAGTCGCTGGCTCGTTCCAGGCGTTAGTTGTGTGGCTTTAAGTTTT
>JAYWHF010000183.1:0-1536 GCA_043777855.1 Gammaproteobacteria bacterium
CGTTAAGCATACCGATGCAATTGTTGAACTAATTTTTGATCTTCAAGGCGAGTCGGTTAATAAGTTTAATTCAATAGCCGTTGCAGAATTAGATCAGGCATTGAGTTTGCTTGAGCAGACAGAAGATATTAAAGGCTTGCTCATCACCAGTGCTAAGGAAGTTTTCATCGTTGGCGCCGACGTAATGGAGTTTGGCGCCGTATTCACAGCAGGCCCTGAACAAGTAATTGGTCATCTTGCAAATAACAATCGCAATAACTGCCGCTTGGAAGATTTACCATTCCCTACCGTTGTCGCTATAAATGGTGTAGCACTTGGCGGTGGCTTGGAGTTTTGCTTGGCCTGCGATTATCGGATTGCAAGCACAAGTGCGACTAAAATTGGTTTGCCGGAAACAAAATTAGGAATCATTCCTGGTTGGGGCGGTACAGTGCGGTTGCCGCGTATTGCTGGACTAGATACTGCCGTTGAGTGGATCGCGGCGGGCAAAGAAAATACTGCAGAAGAAGCGTTAAAAGCACACGTTGTTGATGCGGTTGTTGAACCGGCAAAGCTTCGTCAGGCGGCATTGTTTACCCTGAATGAAGCTATTAGCGGTAGATTTTCTTACACAGAGCGCCGGGCTAGAAAAAAAGCGCCACTGCAATTAAATATTATGGAATCAATGCTCGCTTTTGAAACGTCAAAGGCGTTTGTTGGTGCGCAAGCTGGCCGCAACTATCCAGCACCTGTTACTGCAATAAAAGCTATGCAGAAAGCAGCGGATAAAGGTCGTGACGAGGCGTTACTCATTGAGGCGGAAGCCTTTGCTAAAATGGCACAAACTCCGGCTGCGCAATCATTGGTTGGATTATTTATTAGCGAGCAATTGCTGAGTAAAAAAGCAAAAAGTTGGGAGAAAAAAGCGGATAAAAAAATTGCTCGAGCTGCCGTTTTGGGGGCTGGAATAATGGGTGGCGGCATTGCTCATCAATCGGCATCGCGCGGTATTCCGATTAAAATGAAAGATATTGCACAGAAGGGTATTGATTTGGGCCTATCTGAAGCCAATAAGTTACTGACAAAACGCGTAGAGCGTAAAAAAATGACGCCGAGCGAAATGGGTGACGTGTTAAATCGTATCGAACCCGCGCTTACGTATGACGGCTTCGATCAAATTGATATTGTTGTGGAAGCTGTTGTTGAGAATCCTAACGTTAAGCGTGCGGTGTTAGCGGAGGTGGAAACTAAGGTTAGTGCCGATACAATTATTGTGTCTAACACCTCCACGATTTCGATCACTTATTTAGCCGAGGCATTACAACGCCCAGAAAATTTTTGCGGAATGCATTTTTTTAATCCTGTGCATATGATGCCCTTGGTAGAAGTTATCCGTGGTGCTAAAACCTCAGACAACGCTGTAGCACGCACGGTTGCCTACGCCAATACGATGGGGAAAAAGCCAATAGTGGTAAAAGACTGCCCCGGCTTTCTTGTTAATCGCGTGTTGTTCCCTTACTTGGCGGGCTTCGCATACCTGATTCGCGACGGTGTTGA
>JAYWHF010000184.1:0-12463 GCA_043777855.1 Gammaproteobacteria bacterium
CATCACGAAGGTCATGAAAAAGGCAAACCAGGTGAGGTGCAGTGTAGTCACTGATTTATTATGAAAATCTAATAGTTTTAGTTTTGGTGAGCTCATCGGAAAGTAGTCCAGCCTAGTGGGAACGCAGTAAATTTTTTCAACACAATGGGCTTTAGCAACGGCTGTGCCAATCCAAAACTGGTGCAATTGCAGCGTAAATTTGACGTATCTGGCGCTAAATGGGGCGTTATTTTGCGCGCTTCATGCGCCAAATTAAGGCCAGCTCGTGTGAGATGAATTCTTGTGGTGCGTTTTTTTGCCGGGCAGGGAGAGCTAGTCGTAAAGGGTTTGAGGGTTTGCGCGTGAGGGGTTTGAGGATTTGCGGCAGCGCGCTAGAACGCCACCGCTCCATGGCTTGCGCCAAAAATTATGGTGAGTAACCAGTCAATTCCCTTTGATAGCGATTCCAATAGCGCTTAGAAACTTAGCCTCTAGCAACTTAGCCTTTAGAAACCTAGCCTTAAACCTACTTGCAAGCTTCTTCCCGCCTCTGGTGCAATGTCGCGCAGATACGAAGATGCATTGCGAATTTCAGCATTGGCTAGGTTTGTGGCTTTCAAAAATAACGTGTAGTCAGTTGCACCGCGTTTTAGTTGATAGCTGATTCGTGCATCGATGCGATTGTAGCCGTCGGTTTCCGTTTCGTTTAAGCCGCTGCGATTTTGGTGGCTCACATGAATGAGGCTTAGGTTGCCACTCCATCTATCCATCTCATAATCTATCGACCCGCCAATACGCGGTGGGGTAATGCGCGGTAAGTCTTCGCCATTGTTGAGCGTTGCACGAACGCTGTCAGTAAACAGACGAAAGTTCCACTGGGTTGAAACTGGGATTTCGATTTCCGCTTCAAAGCCCTTAAACACTGCCTTAGCTTGCGTGTATTGGTAGGGATTCAATTCGCCGAAGAGTTCGATCATTTCTTCCGTGGCATCGTTTATCGCGGCGGTGTAAATAAAGTCGTTGATACTGTTGTAGAAAAGATTAGCGGAAATATTGATGGGTTCTGTGTGCCAGTGATAGCCGAGCTCAATGTTATTGCTCGTTTCTGCGTTGAGATTTTCGTCGCCCATTAAGTAGCTGCCCGTCGCGGGATGAGGGCCATTCGCAAGCAACTCTTCCACGCTGGGCGCTCGTTGTGAGCGAGCGAGGCCAACAACAAATTTTTGATTGTCGGTGAAATGCCACGCCGTAGAGCCAGATAAATTCATGCTGCTGTGTTTAATTGCAGGTGCGCCCTCTGGTGTGATTGTTTGCCAGTCTGCTCTGGCTCCGAGTTCAAATGTCCAAATGCCTTGCGTTCTTTCTTCGAGCACGAAAACTCCAAGGCTTTCAATGTCAGATTTAGGGATAAAAGCCTCCTCGCCGACAGCGGCAAACGTACTCTGCGCAGCTTGAATACCCAATGCACCCTTCCAATTTAAATTCAGAAATGTAATAGGATTGTGAATTAATTCAACGCGGCCTTCGTAAGCATCGTTAGTGAACGCTGTGCCAGGCTGGCCATCTTCCACTTCGGTATGCTTATAATTGTTGTGCCCAAGGCGCGCCGTTATTTTGTCTGCGCCGTCAAAAGGATTGTCGTATTCACCTTTTAGATCAACGCGTGTTTGATGCATATCGATACGAACGAGCTCAGCACCATCAGGCGGCACCCCATAATTGTTATCGAGTTTATTTAGGCTGATGCCGACGTAACCATTGTCGCCAATATAAGACGTTCCTAAGGTTCCACTTTTTGATTCTGCATTCGTGTTCGGAATAAAACCTTTTGTTGCTGTGGCGATATCGGCAGGATTTTTTTCGCTGTAATCGGGAATCTCCATGAAGCCGCTTTCACGTGTAACGCCGTCGATATGAAAGGCAAAATCTCCCGCATGGGTGTTTAGATTAATCACACCTACAGTTTCGTCATTGGCGCTTGCATTGCGCAATTCAGCACCACCGTTAATTTTTTCAGGCAATTTGCTGGGTATTCGATTGTCCAGCACGTTAACGACGCCGCCGATCGCACCACTGCCGTAGCGCAGTGCGGCAGGGCCGCGGAGAATCTCTATTTTGTTGGCGAGCATGGGTTCGAGTGTGACTGCATGGTCTGGGCTTGCCGATGACGCATCCATTGAACCTACGCTGTCCTGCATCACTTTTATTCGGTTTTCACTTTGGCCGCGAATGATGGGCAGGCCTACTCCTGGGCCAAAGCTGGAAGAGTTTACGCCGAGTTGCGCACTGAGCGTTTCACCGAGTGTTGCGGCGGCGACATTTTTCAGCACGTCTCCACTTAAAAGATTGACTGGATGATTTACAGTTTCGGCGCTTTTACTAAAAGGAGACGCGGTAACAACGACTTCTTCAAGATCGTCGGCAGAGACGCTATTTACAAAAAGTAATGAGCAGGGCACAAAAAATAGCGAACAGGCAGAAGTGAACGCTACGCTGACGTAGTGTTTCGGAAAAGTTTTCATAAAAGCTCCACAGCAAAAAAGAGCACTAACGCAGTGTTAGTACGAATAACAGGAATGCCCAAAAGGGAAATGTGTTAACGACGGTGGAGGGTTTGGGGAGGAGCGCGGATATTTGCGAAATGAAAGCTAGGTTTTGCAGTTTTGCGAGTATAAAAAATCACCGCGAGTGCGATCAGCAATAGCGGTGAAACCAGAGGAACGGTGCGAAGGAGCGTTTTGTCGAGCGCCACCGAGTGTTGACAGAGAGCGCAGTGGTTGTCAACGTCGGCAAAAACACCGTGTGCGTGCCCCGCCTCAATCATAGAGGTTAAAAGCAACACAACGGCGGCGGCGGCTACCCACAGGCGTGTTTGCTTAAGTGTTTGGCGGCTAATGAGATACATGCGTCGCAATGTAGCTAATAAGGTAGCAGAACGCAACTGCAGCGGCTTTTCAAACGCTAGCGGTTTCAGTAGAGTTGCGAGTAAGTGATAGAGCGGCAATCACGCGGAGAGCATATTTCTTCTCGCGCCCCGTATTGATGGAGTGTGAATAGCTGTAATACGTGTAAATACTGTGGGGGGAGCTTGATGATTTGGTTTGGTGTAGCGGTGCTCGTTGTGGGTTACTTTATCTATCGTCTCGATAGGAAGTTTAAAGTAAAGTTTGACGATAAATTTAATCCGAACGAGTGGGATGTTGCACCGCTTCTTGAACCGCAGAAAGCCGACAGTGCTCAACCCGTGTATGAGTATGAAAAAAAAGAGTCGTTATTATCGAATGCGGAAAAGCTCTTGTTCGATAGTTTAATGGTGGCATTAGCGGATGAATATGTGCTGCTTGCCAAAATTTCCGTTGCGGATGTCTTAACAATAAAATCTGTCTCTGATCCTTCGTCGGTTGCTGCGCAAACTGGAAAGCAATTTCCGTTTGTTGTGTGTGATAAGACCCAATTGCGCGTACTGTGTGTCATCGTGCTGCAAGAAAAAACCTATTCAAGCAGTGAGTCGTCATTAGTTTTAACTTGCCATGCGGCACAACTACCCTTGCTGAGACTTGAGCGGCAACTGAAATATGATACTCAGCAGTTGCGCCAGAAAATACGTGCGACTATAGATGCCTTGCCCATAAATAAGTTGCCGTATAACAATACCAATAGCGAGCGCGAAAATCATAGCGAGCGCGAAAATAGTAGAGAGCACGAAAATAAAAGAGAGCACGAGAATAATAACGAGCAGGATACCAATAGTGTGTTTGAAATAAGCAATGTGGTTGAGATAAAACCTGCTAACGCTCACATCGAAGCACTTGATGCGCCTCGCAAAGTAGTGGAGTGTCCTAAGTGTGCCGCGGCGATGGTCAAGCGCAGAACGAAAACGGCAGAGCTTTGGGTCTGCCGCCATTATCCTGAGTGCCGCGGCGTAGTAGCGTCTGATGCACGCTAGTGTGTGCGAGCTTGGGCGCGATCCGCCGGTATTTTTTGAAAGATGTAGCCCTATTAATTTCTAGAGTGAGAGTAAGCACGACATGCTGTTTAAAAACTATTTACCCAAGTGTCAGTTACCCGAGTGTCAATTGCTCAAGCGCCAATTACCTAGGTGCCTAGGTGTATTGATCTTCCTGTTCATGTCAGTTGCTCATGCGGCAGAGCCTGTGTTGAATGGGCTTGCGGTTCAAGCAGACTTAGGTAAAGAGCAGTTTATTGGCGCGCTCTACTCAAGCCTTCTTAGCGATAACCTTGACACATTAACCGCTGGGGCTTTGTCAATGCGGATGGAGTTAAAAATCACATCGCCTGACGGTATGGCGCTTCGTCGTTTTAGTCGTATGTGGATTGAAGGTATGGCGATAAATAACCCGCCCGCATTGTTAACAGAGCAGGCCGACAGCATGGTGAAGTTCGATGGTTTTTTTAAAGGCCGCCTGTTGCCGAATGATAATGTTGCATTCAGCTTCGCGTCGAACCAAGGCGTTAATGTTTTAGTCAATGACGTATTGCTTGGCAATATACCCAGCGACAAGTTTTTTGCGATGTTGTTGAGAACTTGGGCGGGTAAAGTACCACCGTCAACAGAGTTCAAAAATAACATATTAAAAGCCGGTAATGTCAGCGCAGAGCTGAAAGGCCGTTTTGATAAAATTAAAGCCACGAGGGATCGCATTAGTGAAGTTGGTACCTGGGTAAAAGCGAAGCCGCCAGCTGAGTTAGTCGAAGAGAAGAAAGATGTTGGCGTTAAGTCTGCCGCACGTTCATCGAGCGCAGACTCTCAAAAGCAGGTTATCGCTATCAGATCTGAGCCCGCAAGGTCTGCGGTCGCGGTAAAAACGGCGACGGTTAAGCCTGAAGAATCTAAGCCTGAAGAACCTAAGCCTTTGAGTGATGAGGATGAGCAGCCTGCGCTCACCACGCAGACACTTTTGGCCCGCCAATTTTATGTTTCGGAGCTGATGAAGAGAATTCGCGCCAATGCCCGATATCCAAAGCGCGCACTCGAGCGCAAGCAAGAGGGTAGTATCCGTATTGCGGTGAGTTTGGATCGGAAGGGAAACATTATGGGCACTTCGATGGTTGAAGAGTCCAAGTACCCCATTTTAAATGAGGCGGC
Source organism: Gammaproteobacteria bacterium (assembly GCA_043777855.1). Classification (GTDB taxonomy): domain Bacteria; phylum Pseudomonadota; class Gammaproteobacteria; order Pseudomonadales; family Cellvibrionaceae; genus Cellvibrio. The sequence continues at coordinate 5,087 of JAYWHF010000184.1, forward strand.
ACAAGAGCTTATTACCAAGGCGGCGCCACTCCCGCCTATGCCGGACACAATACCGGGTGAGGTATTCGAGTTTACGGCTCCTGTTACCTTTGCGTTGCCGAAATAAAATCTATTTCCGCAGCAGCCCCGCAATCACGATGATTAAGGGGCTTTATGCAAGCGCTAATATGCCTTAGCGCTTAAAGGACAAAAATTTAGAATTTTCACCGGCTAGATATTGCGTACCATCGCCGGTGTTCGCGTAGCTCATAATCAGCCCTGCGTTCCCATAGCCCTGAAAGTAGCTCAGTTTAAATCTGTGCTCACCTGGACTTAAGTTGACATTACAGGTGTCTGTTGTGATGGGGCGATCGCGATTCCACTCGCATAGTGGCTTGTCGTCAACACTGAACACAAAGCCGTCATCGCTGGCGAGAAAAAATTGGTAGTCGCCCGCCACTTTTACGGTAAAAGGTGCATCGAAATCGACAAAAAAATCATTGCTGTATCCGATGTCGCCCAACTTGGCGTGCCGAAAACGGCTCTTGTCGGCGAGGTCAATACGTTCAATCATAACTGTTTTGCTGATTTCGATATCGCGGGCTTGATGTATGTCGGTGATGCCGATGCGATTTTTACTGATGACCGCACTAAATACTGGATCTACGGACGGTGGAATGATGCGATTCAGAATCGTGCCAACGATAACCACGAGAACGGCTGAAAAAGCAATATTTTTATTAAATAGAGAAGATTTCATTACGACACCACCTGCAATTTCCAGAAGCTAAACCAGTTGCGCAATTCAGCTTGGTCATCTGTTAACGCGAAGCCATAAGTGAACGGTGAAAAAAACGCGAATACTGCAATTAATAGTGCGAAAAAAATGCCCACGTTAACCCACATATGCTTATTGTTAGCAATAATCTCATCGCGATAAATATAACTAAAGATAAGCGCGGCATTGACTGAACCAAATATCAGCGGGATAAAATAATGGTAGAGATACATCACCCTCTCGATTTGCAAAATCGCAATCATATAACTGAGGTAAAGGGCGGTGAATGCGCAGATCCAGTAAAAAAGTGGTGTATCTTTTTCTTCCTTGCCGTAGATAAATTTACTCATAATGAGGCCGACGCTAAAAATTATTCCTGCCAATACGCTAAACCAAATAACTGGGTTGCCTACTATGGTCATGTAACGCGTTTTGGCTTTGCCATCAACGGTATCTTTGTCCCAGCGATAACTAATAGTTTTCTTGCTGAGCAACCAATCTAACGCATAGCTACCATTTTCATCCGATTTACACTCGTCAAGTTTAGGTACCCCGTCGGCATATTCGCTCATGTATTTTAAGTTGTCTCTCATGCCAATCAAAAAAGTATCCGGGCTCCAAGTGCGATTCGCCTGAATGGCCTGTAGATATTCTGGCGAGGCCTTGTAGGTGTGGCCGCTTAACACTTTGGTGCCCATGCCTATGTGAATGTAAAAAATGCCAAAAAATATTAATGCAACAGGCACGATTCCGGCAGGTACCGCAAATGCTAAACGTTGGGCTAACGCGAGGGGATTAAATTTTTTCAAATTCGGCCATTGATCAACCGCAAACAGCATCGGGAAAAGCAGAAGTAAAATAAAACCATTCACTTTTACACTAATCACAAGACCAACCAAAAGACCAATAATTGCATAGTGCTTCAGTAAGATTTTTTTGCTGCTGGTTATGGCATAGGTAAAATAATAGAGCGCCGCAAGCACAAAAAATAGTTGGATACCCTCCAGCATGGCTGCGCGTGCATGCACTACTAACGCATTGTCAAAAATAACAAAAGTAGTAAAAGCGAATGCCAGCAATCGGTGCTTTGTAATGCAGTGGATAATCCCGTAAAAAAACAATACCGAAAAGGCCATAAGCACTACGGACGGAAAGCGAAACCCGGTGTACTGCATTTCTGGCGGTGCTTCTTCGCCTTTTAAATAGTCGGTTTCATTCAGCTTGTGTTTGTCGACTTTAGCGTTATCACCAATAAAGACTTCAGTCACCGCCATTAGCATTTTACCCAGAGGTGGGTGCGGTTCCATGTACATAATGTTATCAATGTGCTTTTGTGCCGAGACTATGTGGTAGTTTTCATCCCAAAACATGGACTTTGGGCTACCGTAGTAAGTAAAGTAAACCGCAAAGGAGCAAATCAGAAGTACCAACGGGTAGATGTAATGCGAGTAGGGCTGTAGTTTTTTTAGCATAGCAAGTTACTTATTAGAATGTGGTTGGAAAGTGGTGCTTTTGAGTGTTCTAGCTGCGAGCGAATCTTGCCTTGTTCTGCGATGCGGCGCAATTAGCTTAGGGTGTTATAGTATATTTTTTTAGATAAAAGGCTACTAAGTCTACCTGTATCTGAGTTTTCAAGACACAATTTCGGGTTGGGTTAGTACACTTGGCGGCCTGTATCGGCGCGCAATGCGTTTGAGAATTCATTCGCGAACAATCCCAAAGACTCCTTTGCAGGATGCGGTCTTAACGAACTTTTCCTATGAAAACTGTTGTTATTGCTGGTGCAAATCGAGGTATTGGTTTGGCGTTATGTAAAGTTTATCCTGCGTTGGGTTGGCAGGTAATTGCGGTTTGCCGAACAGAATTCAGAGAATTGATCCAGCGAGAGAGGTGTAAGTAAAAATGTTGAACGATATTCTTAATGCTTTTGCGGCTTACCCGGGCTGGATTACGTTATTATTATTTTGCAGTTTGAGTGTTTTTGTCGTCTTGATGGCACTTTCAATTCGAAAGCGCGCAGCATTGGCGCGAGGATCTTCGATAGCGGCTGTCAGCAATATCAAAGCCTTCATGAAGATTAAGCATGTCAAATTAATTCCGGACGAATCTAGCGCTAAAATCAATGTTGTTGTATCCGTAAATGGGCTGAATTTTGTTCATCCTTCTGAAGTTGCCGAGCAAAAAATGGATGCTCTCGAAAGCGATTTGTCCGTCACAGAGGCAGATGGCGGTGAAATACAATGGATGCCTTTAAGTCTTGGCGTGCCCGAGAAAATAATTCTGCTACCGTCTGCAGAAATGTACTATATTCGTTTCGAGATAAATTTCAGCTCAGGGAAAAAACTTGAGGGAGGCCCCGCTCTCGTTCGCAGTGAATTAGTAAAGAATGATTCCAAGAAGGTTGCGAGCCCATCTCTGGCTACCTACCCAACAATGCCGCTTGTGGCTGAATACAAGCTCTACTTTCTTCAGGATGGATCGCGCGATACCTCTGTGAAGGCTCTGATTTCCTATGAGATTTATCTAGAACAAGACACGCTATAGGAATGTTATTTTAATCTCTGTTTTTTTATCCGTTAAGGAGTTTTAAAAATGAAAAAAATTGTTGCGCTATTAGCCCTTTTTTCAATGGGTGTTGTGGCTCCACCTGCTTTTGCTGGAAAAGATTGTGAAGAGTTGAAAACTGAAATCGCCGCAAAGCTCGATGCAAAAGGCGTTGTAGGGTACACCCTAGAGATAGTTGCAGCTGAGGATGTTAAGGATCAGAAAGTGGTTGGAAGTTGCAACGGCGGCACGAAAAAAATCACCTACCTAAGGAAGTGAAATTCAGTGATCGCGGGGTGAGTCAGTCACTGCGCGATCACTGAATGCTTTTGAGTGATTTTATCGGGATGTCGTGTTTGCGTGAGTCTAGTGTTTTGAGCCGATTCACAATGGCGTTTTCGATCGCAGAAGAGTCCAGCCCCTGCTCTGACAATTGCTGGTTGTGTTTTGCATGACCAACAAAGCTGTCATCCAGACCTAAATGCATCACCGGCACAACGTAGCCCTTACTCGCAAGATATTCGCTCACAGCCGAGCCCGCACCGCCTGCAATTGCATTTTCTTCAAGCGTTACTATGAGATCGTGGTTATTAGCCATACGCTCAATTAATTCAATATCGAGGGGCTTAACAAAACGCATATCACAAAGGCTAGCGTTGAGTTTCTCCGCCACACTCTGGGCCGATGCCAATAAAGTCCCGAAGCAGAGAATACTGACGAGCCTGCCTTCGCGGGTTAGTAACCCCTTGCCGATAGGCAGCGCCGTCATGGCCTCTACAATGGCTACGCCAGTACCTGTGCCGCGCGGATAGCGCACGGCGGCGGGCCCAGGGTGTTGATAAGCTGTGAAAAGCAATTGGCGGCATTCGTTTTCGTCGCTCGGCGCCGCGATAACCATGTTGGGAATGCAACGTAGAAAACTTAGGTCAAAGCTACCCGAATGGGTTGGGCCATCTTCACCGACCAATCCAGCTCGATCGATCGCGAAAGTGACGTCCAGATTTTGCAAGGCGACATCATGTATAAGCTGGTCATAGGCGCGTTGTAAAAATGTTGAGTAAATGGCAACAACGGGCTTTTGCCCCTCGCAAGCGATACCCGCGGCGAAGGTTACGGCGTGTTGCTCCGCAATAGCAACGTCATAAAACCGTGCGGGATACTGCTCGGCAAAATCTGCCATGCCCGAGCCTTCACACATGGCCGGAGTGATTGCGATTAAGCGATTGTCAAGCGCCGCCATATCACACAACCAATCGCCAAACACTTGTTGGAATTTTTTGTGCTTTGACGGCGTGATTGGCGAAGGGGTGGATTTGTTGAGCGCAATTTTGGGCTCAATTTTATTGAGCGCGTGGTAGCCAACAGGGTCTAATTCAGCAGGTTCGAAGCCTTTGCCTTTTTGCGTAATTATATGCAGTAATTTCGGCCCTTTGATATCGCGCAAATTACGGAGGCAGCGAACAAGGTCGCCTAAGTCGTGCCCATTAATTGGGCCCACGTAGTTGAAGCCCATCTCTTCAAAAAGGGTGCCGGGTGACATAAAGCCCTTGAAGTGCTCCTCCGTGCGCCGAGCAAATTCCCACGCCGGCGGAATCTTTCCAAGTACTTGTTTGCTACCTTCACGGAGCGAATTGTAAAACTTACTCGCCCAAATTCTGGACAGGTAAGTTGCAAAGCCACCTACATTCGGCGAAATCGACATGTTGTTGTCATTCAGCACCACCAGCATGTCCGTTTCTGTGTGAGCTGCATGGTTGAGAGCCTCAAAAGCCATTCCGGCGGTCATAGCGCCATCGCCAATAATGGCCGCACATTTGCGATCGCTACCCGCGAGCTGGGCGCCAATAGCCATTCCCAGCGCAGCACTGATAGAGGTGCTTGAATGACCGACACCGAAAGTGTCGTAATCGCTTTCATCGCGTTTTGGGAACCCAGAAATTCCACCGCCTTGGCGAATAGAGTGCATTCTCTCGCGCCGCGATGTGAGGATTTTGTGCGGGTAGGTTTGATGACCGACATCCCAAACCAGCCGATCCTTGGGGGTGTTGTAAACATAGTGGAGGGCCACCGTGAGCTCAACTACGCCCATTCCTGCGCCAAAATGGCCGCCAGTTTGCCCGACACTGAACAGCAAGAAAGCGCGTAATTCTTCCGCTAGCAAGGGTAATTGCTTCTCTTCCAGCTCACGCAGGTCTGACGGAGAGTCAATCGTATCCAGCAGCGGTGTGATGGGTCGGCTTGTGGGAATTTCGTGCAACATGGTTGGCTATCGTCTGGGGCAAACCGTTATTGTAGGCTTCCGCCAGTGGGTTGCCTAGGGCAATCTGGTGAATCTCCCTTTGGAATTCTTTCCCGCTTTGATCGCTATATTTGGGTCTTGTATTTTAAAAAATCATCAAGCACGGCCTCTTAACATTAGAAAATTGTGATGCTTGGGTGTGCTATTGCCCATGGCATCTATTCCTTCAAACAACTTGCTCAGTGTTCACTCAAAGATGTGCGCTCTGCCGCACTTGGCGGCACCTAAACCTGCTAATCTTGCACTGACATTAAGAATAAAAGAATAAAAGAATAGTGCAGTCATCGCTCAGCTAACCATTCGTACTTAAACTTAACTTAATTGAAGATTCATCATGATTATTAAACTAAAACAGATCTTGGTGTGGTTCGTTTTTAGCCTAGTATTAGCAGGTTGCGGCGGTGCCGGTTCGGGTTCGTCGGCGGGCCCTAAGTCTGTGGCGTCCGCTGTCGGCGGAGGGGTGCAGCAGTCATCAAGCAGCAACGCTGTGGTCGTAGCTTCAAGTAACGAGTCGGTAGATGTAGCGTTAAGCAGCAAGGCTTCAAAGGGCGTCACCAGTAGTAAATCAACGGGCGTCACCAGTAGCAATTTAGCGGTGGTCGCTAGTTCCAATTCGGCGGGGGTCGCTCCAAGCAGCAGAGCCTTGGCGGTTTCTTCAGTGGCCAGATCAGTTGCTGTCGTGCCAAGTAGTAAAGCGTTCGAGCCTGCGTCAAGTGCCAAGTCAGTGGGGGTCGCGCCCAGTAGTAAGTCAGCAACCGTTGTCTCTAGTGCAGGGCCTTCGAGCAAAGCGGCTACCTCTGTCGGCACCAGTGTGTTGCAAAAAGGTAAGGCCTTTTACGAGACACTCTGCTCTAACTGTCACGATGCGAATCAGATAGCCGGTTTGGACGGGTCGGGCTTGTTTAAGATAGTTCCGAGTAAGTATGCGTCCGCCGCCGCGCTGTCGTTGTACATCGCTAAAAATATGCCGGACGGAGGTATTGGTGACTGCTTAGGCGAGTGCGCAGATTCGACGGCGGCCTTCATTCTTAATGGTTATTCCTTGGGTAATGTTACTGGCTCGACCTCAAGCACTTCAAGCGCCGCAAACACTGCTGCAAATAAACCACCTGTACCTCTATTAATGCAAAAAATTGCACCGGTGACTATTCATCGGCTAAATCGCAGTGAATACAATAATACGGTGCGCGATTTATTGGGTACATCAAAAAAACCAGCGGACGCTTTTCCCGAGGACGACTTTGGTTATGGTTTTAACAACATCTCCGATGTTCTAAGTACCTCTTTGTCGCACGCTGAGCAATATGAAATTGCCGCGAACGACTTGTTAGTTGAAGCCTTGGCTGCGGGAGCTACCTCAAAGCAATACCGGCTTGCCGATTTTGGCGGAGTAACGGGCAGTGCCGCTGGTGATGGCTGGCGGTTTTATGCCGACGGTAGCCTCACTGTGCCGGTAACAGTGCAGCAAGCTGGGCTTTACACGGTAACCACTTTAGCAGGGCAACTGGCGGGTGGGCCTGATAATGCTAATTTGGCGTTGAGTTTAAATGGCACTTTAGTAAAAAACTTTTCGGTCTCCGCGCCCATCACAAAAATGGTTCCCTATTCGGTGGATGTTCAGCTTGCAGCAGGGCTCAACAATATTCAGTTAGCGTTTACCAATGATTACTACGTGATGGATGTTGCTGATCGCGATTTGCTGCTGGGTAGTTTATCCGTGGGGCTCAAGAAACAACCCATCGCGGCGCTGCAATGCCCTACGGCTCTGGTTGATGTG
>JAYWHF010000185.1:0-12449 GCA_043777855.1 Gammaproteobacteria bacterium
TGCCTCGGCTCAGGCTGTCTGTTCGAAGACTCCGAGCAGAACTTTTGGGTTGGCGGTGACGACGCACTCTATTTATTACATCGTGATACAGGGCTATTCCGCAAATTCAAACAACATGACAATAATCAGCCCAGCCTGAGCAAGGAAAGAGTGCGAGTAGTCTTCGAAGATTCTCGCAAAAACTTGTGGGTAGGAAGCAATAGTGGCGGGCTCAATCTACTCGACAAAAAAACCGGAAAGTTCAAAGCATACAGAACCGACGATGGGCTCGCGGACAACATGGTGACCGGAATAGTGGAAGACAATATGGGGTTCCTGTGGATCTCTGGCCCCAGTGGTTTATCGCGGTTAAACACAAAAACCATGAAATTTAAAGTCTACGACAAGCGTCATGGGCTCCCCGGAAATCTGTTCAGCAAAGGCGCTAGGGTAAAACGTGCGAACGGCGACATTGTGTTCGGCAGCTCAGAAGGTTTTACCATTTTTAACCCAGCAAGCATCGAAGATAACACTTATGTCCCGCCCGTCGTACTAACAAGATTTAGTTTATTTAATCAACCGGTGAGCATAGGTGAAGAAAAATCGCCGCTAAAAAAAGTGCTGAGCGAAACTAAAGCATTCACATTAAATTATTTGCAATCCGTGTTTACCTTTGACTTTACCGCATTGAATTACCGGTTTTCGCAAAACAATCAATACGCCTACAAGTTAACGGGGTTTGATAAAGAATGGAATTACATAGGTACCAAGCACTCGGCAACCTATACAAATTTGGATGCCGGCGAATACACTTTCCGCGTTAAAGCAGCCAATGATGAAGGCCTTTGGAATGACGACGGAGCCTCCGTTAACATTACGATAGAGCCATCGATATGGCGAAGCTGGATAGCTTATGTCTTGTATACCATAACCGTTTTAATGTTTGTGATGAACCTTATACGATCTCAACGTAACAAACTAAAAGAAGCGCAAAAGAAAATAGCCATGGAACGCCTAGTTAACGAACGCCTCAGAAATATTGATAAGCTAAAAGAAAACTTTCTCGCAAACACCTCGCACGAACTGCGCACACCGTTAAATGGCATCATTGGCCTTGCGGAATCCATTAGTACCGGTTACACCGATTTATCACCCGAGATCAAACAAAAAGCCAAAATGATTTTGTACAGTGGAAAACGACTCGCCAATATCGTCAATGATATTCTTGAATTTTCTCAATTAGCCAACAACGAACTGGTATTAAACCTCAGCGAAATTCAGTTGCGCCCGCTCGTAGAAAGAATTCTGGTCGACCTACATGATCACACCAATGACAAATCACTCGCTGTTTTTAATACGGTTCCAGAAAGTGTTTTCGTACTATCGAATGAACACCGCCTATCGCAAATAATTCATCACATTATTGACAACGCTATCAAATTTACACGAGAAGGTTCTATCACCATAACCCACTCATGTGACAGCGACTTCGACTCCATTAGCGTAACCGATACAGGCATTGGAATATCTCCCGAAAATATACATTCAATATTTTCGGCGTTTCAACAAGTAGAAGGATCGGCCAAACGCTGCGCAGAAGGAACTGGTTTGGGGCTATCCGTGATTCAAAAATTGGTAGTACTGCACAAAGGTGATATTCAAGTTGAATCGATAGAATCAAAAGGCTCTAGCTTTCACATAAGGCTGCCTAAAATCGCGGCTAAACCTGAATTAATCGCCATCACACATGCTGAACTTCCTGCTGAAGTGACCCAGATCAAGACCCAGAGCGATAACGCCGCCAGCGTGTCGAACCCTGCTGAGCGAAGACATAAAATTAATAAGGTTTACTTTAACAGCCACTTATACTCGGATGAATCCTCAGTTCCTGAATTTGTGAGTAGCGAGAAAAAATTTACTATCCTTATTGTCGATGACGATCCAGTCAATCGAATGGTTGTTAAAGCGCATTTACGCAAGCAACATTTTCATACCTTAGAAGCTATTGATGGCCAAGACGCTTTAAAAATTATTGCTGAGCGAAATGATATTGACCTCATTATTCTTGACGTTATGATGCCGCACATGACGGGATACGAGATGTGTGAGCTACTGCGCGAACAGCATAGCCTTCACGAGCTACCCGTAATTTTCTTAACCGCTAATCATCAGCCAGAAGAAATTATCAAAGCATTTTCTGCAGGAGGGAGCGATTTTATTACCAAGCCCATCTCCGGAAAACTGCTTACCGATAAAGTAAAAATACATCTCTCGCTATTAGAAGAGTTTCGAATCATTAGCCAAAAAGAAAATATTTTTGAAAACACCGCGCGTTCTGAATCTGCGCCGAAGGATATTGTATTAACGACATCAGCTGATCATCACATAAAGCTGCCTGAAGCAATTGCCAATATCGTCGAACAAATTTTTTGCCTTATTGCACCGACAGACACAGTCGATTGTTGGATGTTTGATGAGAAAAAGCATTTTACGCGCATCGACAAACCATCGGCTCAGATGCGCAGCGACGAAGGTGCTTCAATATCGCCACAAAAATTGGAAGGCTTTATGGACAGCACACATGAAGAGCATAAGGGTATTATCTTAACAAAAAGCCTCATAGCAGCGGCTAAAGCAGGCCGACTGGGTGCTGGCTTCGTGGGCGCTAAATATGTGCAGTGTGAACTTATCTTCCAAAACAACGCCGTCGTGGGTTTTATTATTTTGGGTAGCCATTTAGCAGAACTAATGAACCCAGAATACAAAACTCTTTTGACTCAGTTTCAGAAATGTATTGCTGCCACAATAACCAAGCGAGAAAAACTCACGCAGATGAAGTGTGAAATCTAAGCAGAAAGAGTGCGGTACATGCTGCCGAGAAAGAAATTATATTTCAGAAAATTTTTTATCTGGCGAAGAGAGAACATGAAAAGAGAGTATGAAGAGAGAATATATTGTCACCTTAGTGGCTCATACCCTGCAGGCAGAAGCCACTAAGGTCTTGACTAATCCTTGGCTAAATTGGAATGGCGCACATCTTCGCCTTTAACCAAATAAATAACGTATTGAGCAAGATTACGTGCGTGATCACCAATTCGCTCAAGCGCGCGCAGTGACCACATAATATTGAGCACACGAGTAATACTGCGTGGGTCCTCCATCATATAAGTCACTAATTCACGCATCGCGGTGCTGTACTCCATATCCACGGTGCGATCCATTTGCACAACGCTGTGTGCTAGGTCAATGTCCAAGCGCGCAAAAGCATCCAAAGCATCCTGCAACATTTTTGCAACATGGCCACCGATGTGGCGTACTTCAACATAGCCCCGCGGCGCCATGCCTTCATGGTGTAACACTATCGCTTGACGGGCAACCTTACTTGCCTCGTCGCCAATACGTTCCAGATCAGTAATTGCTTTAGTAACCGCAATGACTAAACGCAAATCGCTGGCCGCCGGCTGGCGACGCGCCAGAATGCGAATACATTCTTCGTCAATCGACATTTCCATAGAATTGACTGTGCTATCAGAACGCACAACTTGCTGAGCTTTTTCAAAATCTGCATCGACTAACGCCGAAATAGCATCGTTCACTTGTCGCTGCGCCATACCACCCATTTCTGAGAGGTGAGTTCTAATTGCATCAAGCTCAATATTGTATTGCTGAGAAATGTGATGTGTGTGACTGGTAATATCCATCGTTAAGCTCCACCGGTAATAACAAGTATGTAAGATATAAAGTTAGCTGAAATACCCTAAAAAGCTAACCGTAACGCCCAGTAATATAGTCTTCAGTTTGTTTTTTACTTGGATTGGTGAACAGGGTATTGGTGTTGCCGTATTCGATCAAGTCACCGATATACATAAACGCCGTATAATCGGAAACACGAGCTGCTTGCTGCATATTATGTGTGACTATAACGATAGTGTATTTCGCTTTTAATTCGTAAATCAGCTCTTCAATCTTTAAGGTTGAGATTGGGTCCAATGCTGATGCAGGTTCATCCAAGAGAATAACTTCCGGCTCAATGGCAATGGCACGCGCAATGACTAACCGTTGTTGCTGCCCACCAGAAAGACCAAACGCGTTGTCGTGCAAGCGATCCTTTACCTCATCCCAAATTGCCGCACCGCGCAAAGAATTTTCCACGACAGTATCTAATACGCGCTTAGCTTTCACGCCCTGCAGACGCAGGCCATAGGCAACATTTTCGTAAATCGACTTTGGGAATGGATTCGGTTTCTGAAACACCATGCCCACCTGACGGCGCAAATCCGGCACATCGACATCTTTGGCGTAAATATTTTTTCCATCCATATTAATTTCACCGTCAATGCGACAGGAATCAACCAAGTCATTCATGCGATTGAAGCAGCGCAGTAACGTAGACTTACCGCAACCTGAGGGGCCAATAAATGCGGTAACCTTTTTTTCTGGAATTTTTAAATTAATGCAATTGAGCGCGCGCTTTTGATCGTAGTATAGGTTGAGGTCTTTCACCTCAAGCTTAATTTTTTCAGCAACTGCTGTGGTGTTCATAAATTTTTCCTGCTATAAAAATTTAAACAATATGTTTAGGCGCCTGATTTGAAGTTCGTGCAGCGTCAATCCGATGCACTACGATACTTTTCACGCAAGTTGTTACGAATTTTTATGGCCGTCACGTTCAATACAACAATGAGCAGCACCAACGTTAGGGAGGTTGCATACACCAGAGGGCGCGCCGCCTCAACATTAGGGCTTTGAAAACCTACATCGTAAATATGAAAACCCAAATGCATAATTTTTTGATCCAAGTGTAAATACGGATAGTTGCCATCGACGGGCAGTGCCGGCGCCAACTTCACTACGCCGACCAACATTAATGGTGCGACTTCTCCAGCGGCTCGCGCAATCGCTAAAATTAAGCCCGTCATCATCGCCGGTGTTGCTAAAGGAATTACAACTTTCCACAAGGTTTCTGATTTCGTAGCGCCCAGCGCCAAACTTCCTTGACGAATAGTGCTGGGAATGCGCGACAAGCCCTCTTCCGTAGATACAATCACAATGGGTAAGGTCAGCAAGGCCAAGGTCAATGATGCCCAGAACAACCCCGGCGTGCCAAAGGTAGGTGATGGTAAAGATTCAGGATAAAACAGCTGGTCGAGATTGCCACCCAGATAATAGACAAAAAAACCTAAACCAAATACGCCGTAAACAATCGAAGGAACGCCGGCAAGGTTGTAGACTGAAATACGAATAATACGCAGAAACAAACCATCTTTTGCATACTCACGCAAATAAATCGCCGCCAATACCCCAAACGGCGTAACAATTATTGCCATGACAATGACCATGATGAATGTGCCGAAAATAGCAGGGAAAATTCCGCCTTCCGTATTTGCCTCGCGCGGCTCGGTTGACAGGAAATCCCAAAGGCGCTCGAGGTATTCGCCAGCCTTAGCCAGAACACCCATGTTGTTTGGCCGTGTAATACGTACCAGATTATCCAAGCGCAACACCACCTCTTTCCCATCAGCGGTTTTTGCGAGTATTTGGTCACGCTTTACTTGAGCGCTCAGAATATCGCGTTGTTTTTTAATCACTGCATACTCTGCTTCCAAGGCTACTTTGGTCTGTGCCAAACGAGCTTCAGCCTGAACCATGGATTCCCCGGATACACCGTCTAGCTCCAAGCGGCGATGTTCCAGCTTTAACTCTTGTATTGCGTTATTAACACGCCCTATCTCAACCTTTTCAATCTGAGACATTTGATCATGTAAGTTTAACGAACGCGTAAGACGAGCTTCTATCTCATCCCAAAATTTGGGCGAGTCTTGCGCAACGACGACTTTTCCATCTTCAGTAATTGCCACCAAATAACCATAAAAATTGCCCCATTCGCGACGCTCAACAGCAACAGCATCTTTAGGATAGGCCCACTCTTTCATGCCAATTTCAAGAAACCACATGAAATCCCGCGATGTGACATCACGATTTCCGAGCTTCATTAAATAACGCGTAATAAGTTTGCGGTCGGGCTCAATAATATATCCATTATCTCGAGCAACAGCGGCGAGAATGACTTCTGAGCGCACCACCTCGCTAAGAATAACCTGCCCGACGCCAGCCTTGTCTACCACGGTTGTTTGTAGGATATTCGCAGGCCAAAAGTGACTTAAGCCGCGAACAGCGATTAACCCAAGCAACCCAATAACCATGATCATGCAGATAGAGACAGCGCCGCCGTTTAACCAGATCCACGGAGAACCACTCTTAACCCACAATAGCGGCTCTTTAAAAAAGTTTTTCATCGTTTGATTCCGGCTTAAAGATTGCTGTAACGTTTACGAAGACTTTGGCGCACAATTTCTGCCGCGGTATTCACAACAAATGTCAACGCCAAGAGAAGTAATGCAGCCAAAAACAACACGCGAAAATGTGTACTCGCAACGGCTGTCTCAGGCATCTCAACGGCGATATTCGCGGACAAGGTCCGCATGCCTTCAAAGATATTAAAATTCACCACGGGGCTGTTACCCGTCGCCATTAATACAATCATTGTTTCACCAACGGCACGACCAAAGCCCATCATTACCGCTGAAAATATGCCGGGGCTGGCCGTGGGTAAAACAACACCCGCCATCGTCTGCCAAGGCGTTGCGCCAAGCGCCAGCGAACCCTGTGTTAAATGACGTGGCACGCTGAAAACCGCATCCTCTGCGATCGAAAAGATACTGGGGATAACCGCAAACCCCATCACTAAGCCAACAACTAGCGCGTTGCGCTGTTCAAATTTAATGCCTTTGTTTGTAATCCATTGCGGCATACTTCCGTCGAAGAACCATACCTCGAGATAGGGGCTAAAATCGACGCAAGCCCAAGCGGTCAATAATACCGGTACAACCAAAATGGCGGCCTCGCAGCCTTCGGGCACGCGAGAGCGAAGCGCCAAAGGCAGTTGGCTCCAGCTGAAACCAACAATTAACATCACCACAGGCACAAAGATCAAAATGCTAAAAATGGCCGGCAAGTGATTTTCGAGAAAGGGCGCCAACCATAAACCCGCAAGGAACCCCAAGATAACGCTTGGCAATGCAGCCATGATTTCGATGGTGGGCTTCACAATGCCACGCAGCTTAGGCGTCATGAAGTAAGCCGTGTAAATTGCACCCATAACACCAAGAGGTACCGCGAATAAAATCGCGAAGAGCGCGGCCTTGAGAGTACCTAGGGATAGCGGAACAAAACTCATTTTTGCTTCGAAACTATCGCTACCTGAAGATGCCTGCCAAATGTAATCCGGCGCTTCGCGACCCTCGTACCAAACCTTTTCCCACAGCATGCTAAAAGACACTTCGGGATGCTTATTCCAAACCGTCGCCACGCTGACTCTTTGAGTGTCATCCATCAGCAGCACACGGCCATTAATGGGCGACAAACCTATGAGGGAGATGGGCGATGTACCCATAGATTGGGTCAAAAGAGTGCGCGAGGAGGTTCCAAAGTAAATACCTATGTCGCCTTTATCATCTGAGGCCCAAAAACCACGCCGTGAAAATTCTGGTGTTATTCGCTTAATCGCTCCCGCCAATGCTTTGAAATCGCGAACGTGGGTGACGTGATATGTATTGCTTTTATCGCGCACCATTAACCATTGGCTTAGGCTACCTTTATCAGTGCCTATGGCCAGCGAACCGGTGCCTACCAAAAACTGCATGGCCGTCACTTTACCGCCCTTTACCTCCACAGGTTCAGTTCGCTCAGGTGCCTTGGGGTCGGTGATGTTGTAGAGGTAAAGTTGAGACTTATCGTTAGCGACGACCAAATATCGCCCATTGTCATCAATTTGCAGATGAGTAACACGCTCCCCGGCCGGCAAACTCGGCAATGTATAAAATGCCTTGCTAAGTGTTTCCTCCTCAGTAATTGGGTTAACTTCACTTGAAACCACCCCCAGCACTATACGTCCGTCAAGCGTCGATGCACTCAAAACCGTGCCTATGCTCGTTTGCTGAATGGCTAACACCGCAAATGAAGACTTATTGGGGTCTAAAAGAAACGGCTCTTCCCCTATAGGGAAGGCTAGGTTGGGCGTAACAACACGCTTATCTTGAGGGTAGCTAAGGTTGAACTCGGCCTTTACAACACTCACTTCGCCGTTGCTGTAGCCATAAGCCACTAGCCCGTGGGATGACTCACTACTCGCCATAGTGGCGTAGGACGCATCATTCGCCTTTCTAATTTTCTGATGACTGATGCTTTTACCGTCTTGCGCATTGAAAAAATCCACCGACCCGTCCATGCGATAAGCGCTGCCAATTTCTTCGTAACGCTCTAAGCCGACAAACACAACAGGGCTAACCGAGGACCGCTCACTGCCAGCCGGCTTAGCGTCATCTGTCGGCAAGCTGTAGGTATTAGTGACATCCACGGAGGCACCGCGCAACAAGGGGGTAACCTCAGAAAACAAGTACACAAAAATCAATATGAGCGACCCAACCACCGCTATGCCTGCCGTCATAATCCCGTAAGCATTTATTTTGTCCTTTAGATTGCGCCAGCTGCGCAATTTTGCACGCTGCTCAGCACTCGGCATTAAATCGACGAGATGCTCAGGCGTAGATACGGATTGAGACATAAATTTTACCTAGTGGAGGGCAATAACCCGCGGAGCCTAGCAGAGATAAATGACAGATTTGTTACAAAATTAAAACACGCATCAGCGATTCGCCGTTAATGGCTTCCTGCACAACCAAAAAATCGCGACTATTACGTTACTTTTTAGCGCCCATAAAAAAGCCGCTGAATCACCGCGGCTTTTTTTAACATTAAACGTGGCTAGAAAAACAATAACTATTTTACCAGCTTACTCACGGCTTTCGCTGCCAGATCCGCCGGCAGAGCGATGTAGCCATCTCGCTCTACAGCCTGCTGGCCCTGCTTGGACAAAACATACTTTAAGAACTCAAGCTGCAGCTTTTCCAAGGGCTGATTAGGCTTCTTGTTTACATAAATGTAAAGCTGGCGCGACAGCGGGTAAGTCCCGTCAAGACCATGGACCGTGTCAGGCATGACCATTTCAGAGTAGTTAGTTTTCGAAATAGGTAGGGCGCGTACCCCCGAGGTTTTGTAACCAATACCCGAATAACCGATCGCGCTAACGGATTCCGAGATACTTTGCACAACAGAGGCAGATCCTGGCTGCTCGTTAACCGAGGCTTTGAAGTCGCCTTTACAAAGAGCATTCTCCTTAAAATACCCATAAGTACCGGATACGGCATTGCGGCTATACAAAGAAATGCCGCGCTTTTCCCAAGCCCCAGTTAGACCCAGATCACCCCAGGTTACTAGATCTTTTTCAGCACCACACTTACGTGTAGCAGAGAAAATTGCATCAACTTGCGGAACGGTTAGCCCTTTAATCGGGTTGTCTTTGTTAACGTAGACGGCAAGCACGTCGATAGCTACCGGAACTTTTGTTGGTTTGTAGCCATATTTAGCTTCGAATGCTTGAATCTCTTCTTCTTTCATTGCCCGGCTCATTGGACCGAAGTTGGAAGTCCCCTCAATCAAAGCAGGCGGCGCGGTAGAAGAGCCCGCACTCTGAATTTGTATGTTTACATTGGGGTAAACTTTTTTGAAATCTTCCGACCATAGAGTCATCAGGTTCGCTAGCGTATCTGACCCAACGCTATTCACAGCACCTGATACACCGGCCTCAACTTTGTACTCCGCCAGTTTTTCGTCAACAGCAGCATGCACAGTGACTGCGCAGAATAGAGAGGTGGCAACTGCCAGCCCTGTAACAATTTTGTTAAGGTTCATTGCGCGTTTCCTATAGGAAATATAACGATGTTAAAGGCAAGCCCGTCTTACCCTTGGCGCACAATCTAGCAACGAATTATGACAATTATATGACTAAATTGAGTCATATATGACAACTCAGCTCACTTAACAACTTTGAGCGATGGGCGCTTGGGGGCGCCAATAGCCGTTGGGCGGCCGGATTCACGCCCCGTAGGCTTAGGGATATTAGGTTCTGGAGGCTCAGGAGTCGTAGCCTCGAACTCAAACATCATACCCTGGCCATTTTCGCGCCCATAAATACCTAACACCGCCCCACAAGGAACATAGATACTATTAACCATACCGCTAAAACGCGCATTAAATGAAACGGCCTCTGCACCTATAAAGAGATCCTTCACGGCCGACGGCGCTATGTTTAGGATAATCTGGCCCTCTTTGTTGACGTGCTGCTGTGGCACTAAGACACCGGGAGCCTGCGCGAATACAACTAAATGGGGGGTTGCGTTATTATCAACAATCCACTCATACAGAGCTCGTAGTAGATAAGGGCGATTCGATGTCATTGACATAAGAGACTCACGGCAGAAAAAACAGACAAACTACAACAAACGCAGAAAAACAATCAATAGAAGCGATAGAACGATCAATGAAAAAGATAGAACGATCAATAAAAGCGATAAATCAACGCTCAAATACTCAAAAAAAAGGCGACTCAATGTCGCCTTTTTCGGTTATTCGTTAATGAACGTCCCGCCAAAACTCCCTATTCAAGAAGTACGCGCAGGCAAAAAACACCAAAATAAACATCAGCACACCTTTGCCCATACCCTCACGCCTTACAGCGGCTGGCTCGCCCACATAGGCCAAGAAATTAACAAGATCAAAAGTTGCCTTATCGAACTCTTCCGCGCTCATGGCTCCTTTGATTGAACCCTCGGCCAAAGCACCGCAGTGTTCATCCATTTCCACGTTGCCCAAACTATTGCGTTCCTCCTTGCCGTTGTGATCGAGCTTAGGGCCGGGGCCACACTCAAGCAAACCCTGTGGCTCAATTAACACGTGCGGCATAGCAACGTTGGGGAACACTCGATTATTGACGCCCCAAGGACGAGTGTCATCTTTGTAGAAATTACGCAAATAGGTGTAAACCCATTCTGGCTTGCGCGCGCGCGTTATCAAACTCAAATCTGGTGGGGCGACACCAAACCACTTCTTAGATTGAGCAGGACGCATAGGTATCTCCATCAACTGGCCGATGCGCTGCCCACCTAAAATTAAATTACCCTCCATAAGTTCATGCGGTATTTCCAAGTCATCAGCGACGCGCTCGAAGCGTGAATACTTAACTGAGTGGCACCCCATACAATAATTAGTGAAGTACTTAGCACCACTTTGCAGGGACTCCTTATCATCCAGTTTGGGTTCCATATGATCACAGGGAATTGCACCACAATCGAAAGCCGCCGTATTTGCAACGGCCGAAATAGGTACCAATGCGAGCACAATAAACAAAGCCAACCCACCCAGCACGATCGGAAGAGGAAGGCCCTTGGCCTGAACGCGCTCCGGCACAGGCAAACACTTATCACGGGCTGCCAATAGCGGCATTACGGCAAAAACGGTCGCCAGCAATAGACCGAAAATACGTATGACAACAGGGATGTGAACATCGCTCGTCGTGATATCCACCAAGGCCAAGCGCAAGAACAATAACGCAAAAAGACCACACAGCACCCAAGCAACGGCTGAGGTGGCCTTTTGCTTATGATCCGTAGTCCAAACCGGCATAGTGAGGAAGTACGAAAAGTAGAACCCGGCGGCCAGCTGCGACAGCAGAGTACGACCTTCTGTCGGAGATTTAACACCAAGGTACCCAAGCACAACAAACATGGCGGCAAACGTCATTAACATAACGCGTGGAATCCAGCCGCGATAGCGCAAGGATTTAACCTTACCTCTATCCAGCCATGGCAACACAAAGAGCAAAGCAATAGCACCGGCCATGCACATGAACCCTAAAAACTTAGCATTCAACGGGCCTATTTCAACAGTGATCGCCCGAAGTATCGCGTAGTAGGGAGTGAAATACCAAACTGGCGCTATGTGAAGAGGTGTTTTTAAGTTATTAGCTTCTTCGAAGTTGGCATACTCCAAAAAGAAACCGCCCATTTCAGGCATAAAAAATAACACAAAGCAGAACACGAAAAGAAAAACACTAATTCCGACTAAATCATGCACGGTGTAGTAAGGATGAAAGGCTACACCATCCAAAGGAACACCGTTTTCATCCTTATGTTTTTTGATATCGACACCGTCGGGATTATTTGAACCGACGTGTTTATCGTGCAGCGCCAAAATGTGCATTACGACTAACGCTAAAAGCACTATTGGCAGAGCTACAACATGCAACGCAAAAAAACGATTAAGCGTAATCCCAGAAATCAAGTAGTCACCGCGAATCCACTGAACCAAGTCTTCACCAATAACCGGAATCGCACCAAACAAAGAAACAATAACTTGTGCGCCCCAATAGGACATTTGCCCCCAAGGCAATACGTAACCCATGAAGGCTTCCGCCATAAGAACTAAATAAATAGTCATACCAAAAATCCAAACCAACTCGCGTGGAGATTTGTAGGACCCATACATCAGACCGCGGAACATGTGTAAATAAACAA
>JAYWHF010000186.1:0-1532 GCA_043777855.1 Gammaproteobacteria bacterium
AACAAATGGCGCTTGTCGTAGTGTACATAGCTACCATCGGGGCGCATCCATACGAGACGATTGAAATAAGTATCCGCGACTTTTACGACCAAACTTCCAGTGACGACGGCGTGCAGCTTACAAGCTTGCTCTGCCATCCACTGGTACGCCTCACCATCCACCTGTTCAGCGTAGCTACGAGCATTAGCACAAAACCCTGTCGTGAATACTTCAGGCAATACAATTAAATCTGCAGAGTGTAAGGACTCCATGGCACTGCTAAATCTTTGCAGATTCTGTGCAGGATTGTTAGGCACAATTTCTTGTTGAACTAAAGCAATCGTTAAGTTTTGCATAACCATTACCCTTTTAAGGAAGGGGTGAGACTACTCAAATGTAGCCCAAAATAACCAATAGCGAAAGCCATAACCGCAAACAGACTGGAGAGTAAAAAGGTAAAAGTTGAACTGAAGTCCCAGAACATACCACTGAGCAATGCGCCCAAAGCACCTCCTGCACCGAAACAAAAGGCGCTGTAAAACGCTTGCCCCTGACCTTCATGGCCACCTGAAAAGTGGGACCGCACAACTTCGATAGATGCAGCATGGGCCACACCAAAGCTAAACGCATGTAAAAGCTGAGCAAATAACAAAACCCATAACGAGTTGGCTAAATAGCCAATCAGATACCAGCGAGTCGCCGCAATTAAAAAACTGGCTAGCAATAGATTTCTTACACTAAACCAACGCATAATCCTTGGCATGATTAAAAAAATTAGTACTTCAGCAAGTACACCCAAGGCCCATAACAAGCCAGCCACCGTGCTGCTATAACCGTGATTCATTTGTAGATAGAGACTGTAAAAGGTGTAGTAACTACCATGACTGACTTGTAGCAGGAAAGACGTCAAGAAAAAGCAAACGATAGTGGGCTGCTTAACTCGACTCAAAAAATCCGATGATATTTTACGTGGCGAACTTGCGCCAGCTTCGCTCAGCGAAAAACTTGATGCTACAATCAACATAAGAAAAAGCAACATAGCAAACGGTAAAATTTGAACAGAAAATAAATCGAACAACCAACCCAAACACACGACAGCGACAATAAAACCCAGCGAACCCCACAAACGAATTTGACCATAACGTTGATATTGATTACCAAGGTGGTTCAGTGTTAAAACTTCAAACTGTGGCAATACAGCGTGCCAAAAAAATGCGTAAAAGCTCACGACAACGATCAGCCACGTATAGTCCTGATTGATCAGTACTCCGGCAAAACACACACAGGCGGCAGCGCTACCCAAACGAATTATTTGTAAGCGCTGTTGGCTTTTATCAGCAAGCCAGCCCCAAAAATTCGGCGCAATGATTCTCGTCATAAAGATAATTGCACTAAAAACTCCAATATCTTTTGAACTATAGCCCAGAGACTTTAGGTAAACACCCCAATAAGGAGTCAGCGAACCCAGTACCGCAAAATAGAAAAAGTAAAAGCTGGAAAGTCGCCAATAGGGAAGAGGAGATGAATTGGCGCGGGAAGGAAACATAAATACT
>JAYWHF010000187.1:0-1530 GCA_043777855.1 Gammaproteobacteria bacterium
ACATTCATGAAATGATTTTTCTGTTTTGGCTGCCATGATTAAATCATTTTCATGAAGGCCTTTTATTTTGTGTGTCCACCAGGTTACGGTTACTTTTCCCCATTCGGTGAGTAGGGCGGGGTGGTGATTATGCTCTTCTGCTAAATTACCTATGGCTTGCGTTAGTGTCATTGCGTCTGCGAAGTTTTTTACTGTATAAGTACGCTGCAGTTGATCAATACCATCAACTTGTATGAGTTTCCATTCTGGCAATTGTACCAGCGCTTCATGTAGTTGTTCCTGCGTGGCTTTAGGTGCGTCAGCACGGCAAGCATTACAGGTTTTTTCAGATAAAAGTGCCATAAGATTTCTCAATGAATATTAGTTTTTCTGTGAATCCGGTTGTTGCCGTTTTTAAGGTATTTCACTATCCCAAATCACTAGTGTGTGAGGCAAAGCAAAAGATGTTGCCCTGCGATTCAAGGTGTTTTATTTAAAAATCACTCTGACTCCTTTGGATTCGACCTCTTCAATTATTAATTTTCATCGCAAACGTCATCCCAAATTGCTCCAAAACCTCGATCCGCTAGGTAAAGGCTAACTTCGTAATCTATATCTGGGATCATACTGCTGTTATCTACATTCCCTAAAACTTCTTTATTTTGTTCAATATCTATCGCCATTTGATCCAGCATTCGCCAAATAAATCTGGAAAAATCTTCAGCCTCGTTTTTTGAAGAAATCCCAAAATTAATTATTTCGAGAATTGCTGTCTCATTGAGTTGATTGGCGTAATGCAACATCAATGTCCTGACATGAGGGTAGCGCGAAAATTCAATCATATAGTTTTCTCCGCATTTTGGATCACGGTCATCCTGTCCACAATCCATTTAAGTGCCTTCTAGAAAGTCATGCGTTGTCTGACTCTTCTTCCCACTCTACTGAAAATCCTGCTCGCATAAAGTATGAGCGGAAGCTTTGCATAATATCCCCGCAGCAAGATTCTAAATTTGTGTATCCTGCGGCATCTTTTTTCTGATCAACATCTACTACAGTTTGATCCACCATTCGCCAAAAAAATCTTGCTAAATGATGTGCTTCATCTGAGTTTTCTGCATAACCTTTTTCTAGAATAGCAAGAACAATGCTGTCATTAAATTGTTGTGCATAGTGAAAGGTAATAGCTTTTTCTTCGGGATATTTGTATTCGATCATAGCGCTTTCCTCGCGTCTTTAATTTCTGTCATGCGATCGGCAACCCAAGACAGTTTGCTCGCCAGTTGGGTCGTGAGCATTTGTTCGGTTACTGTTAAAAAGTGGTGTTGGGAATCCTGCTTGTCAACTTCAAATTTAAGTCCGGATGGAATATCTGCTGCTTCCAGAAGCCAATAAACATTCACTGTAACGCCTTTGCTATGCTTGGTTTTTAATTTTAGTGCATCTTTAAGATGTGACCAATGAGCTGAAAAAGATAACCCCATTTGGTCGTGAGGCAATACCCATTGCCGACAAACGGAAAAGAGATAATCTTTTTCGCGAATTCCATGCACC
>JAYWHF010000188.1:0-4378 GCA_043777855.1 Gammaproteobacteria bacterium
AAACTATTTTTTCACGTATTAATATTATTTTGGTAGAAGAGAAAACGACGCTGATACGCTGCGAGCAAATAGTATTCTTGCTGCTTACTTTCGCAGAGCGCAACCCAGGGATGTCACGCTTGTTGGTGGGCGATGCACTGACAGGGGAAACTGAAAGATTGCGCCAACGCATCGCACAATTTTTTGATCGTGTGGAAGCGCAAATAAAGCAGGTCATGCGTGAAGCAAAATTACGTGAAGGGCTCGACTGCGCTATTTCTGACGCGGCATTTGCGCATCTATTAATGAGTTATGTTGACGGATGTATCAGTCAGTTTGTTCGTAGCGAATTTCAACGCAATCCCACTCAATACTGGTTAGCACAGTGGCAAATCCTAGCGCCAAGCTTCTTTAAACGACAAGGCATAACCTAGATAAAGTTTTACCGCGCTAAACCCTTTTATCTAGCGCTGTGGGTTTCGGGTTTGGTAATTTCAATGAAACGCTTTTTATCCAGTTCATATTTCTCCGCAGCGCTTTTAAACTCTAGCTCGCGCTGAGCGATTTGGGCAGTTACTTCCTTTTCTTCAGCGTGCAAGGTTGTAATATTGCCAAGTATTTCATCTGAAATTTTTTGGCCGTTACGTTCGATTTTTGCTGCTTGCGCTTCTCTAGTTTTGATCTGCGATTTAACGCCAAAAAGATTAGCTTGCAAAATATTAATATTATTGCGCAACTCCTGCATGTTCCGCATCTTCGCAGCTTCTATATCATTTAGATTACTGTAACTTCGACGCAATTGGGTATCCGCCAGCGCTTGTTCTTTGGCAGCTTTCCTTTCTTTGGCAATGCGCTCTGCATCTGCATCACTCGGGGAAGCTGGCACCACTTTAATAACTGCTCCATTGATCGTCACAATCTCATAACCAGCCCGCACATATTTCGGTGGAATAGTCTGGGCTACTACTTTTACACCATGTTCATTGGTATATCGGTAGAAATTGGTATTAATTTTCGTCTCCTGTGCAAGCGCTGATCCCGCAAGTTGCAGGCTGCAGATAAACAATATTGGAAAGAGAATTGCCATACGATTTTTCATAAATTACACATTCGTTCTGGATAAATTACATCAAGATTCACTGAGAACCATAAACACCGAATCTAATCCACACCGTAATGGCTTCGATAGGATTTAATTCTGGCTATCATTTCCGGAGGCTCACTTTGGCCTTCTAGAAAAAGAATAATGTCATTGAGACTAATGATACTGACCACTGGAATATTGAAGGCTTGCTCAACCTCCTGAATCGCGGACAGCTGGCCCTGACCTTTTTCTTGACGATTTAGGCCAATTAACACGGCGGCCGGCTCAGCGCCCGCTGCTGTAATAATAGACATCACTTCACGCACTGCAGTTCCGGCGGTAATCACATCATCCACAATCAACACTCGCCCACAAAGAGGTGCGCCTACAAGCGTACCTCCCTCGCCGTGATCTTTCACTTCTTTACGATTGTAGCAATAGGGCAGATCTTGTTGAAACTGATCCGACAGGGCTATAGCTGTTGTAGCCGCAAGAGGAATGCCCTTGTAGGCAGGGCCGAAAATAATATCAAACTCAATATTCGCAGCATTAATAGCGGCCGCGTAGTAACGACCGAGCTCTGCCAGTGCGCTTCCCGTTTGAAAGCGACCTGCGTTGAAAAAGTAGGGGCTGGTGCGTCCAGACTTAAGCGTAAACTCACCGAAGCATAAGGCTTGGTGCTTAATCGCCAGCTGAATAAAATCATGCTGGTACTTTTGCATGCAAAACTCCAATTTATGAACTAACTTAGAAGAAGCTAAGAATAAGATTTTAGGGTTCCGTACGCTTAACTCAATGAACTTTTGGTTGTCGAGCGGCTTTCCTTCACCAAGCCTCCCCAAGAAACACAAAATTTGTAACTTTTAGAGACATAGGTAACACTTTTTGATAAACCTTGGGTATCATACACAGTCCGGAATCAAGGGGCTAACATGAGAGTTATCAGTCTGAGCGTCGATGGAATTTTTCAGGCGGCGAAGCGCGGTTTGTACGAATGGCTTAAGAATCAAGATGCAGATTTGATTTGTCTACAAGATCTTCGCGCGTTAGAAAGGGAAATTGACAAACCGGAATTCCAGCTTGACGGATACTTTTCCTATTTCTTTGATTCGGGTACCAAGCATTATAATGGCGTTGCTATTTACACGCGGGTTCAGCCCAAAGCGCTGATTTATGGCTTGGGGTTTGCCTCAGGTGTCGATATGGAAGGCCGCTACTTGCAGGTTGATTACGAGCAACTTAGTGTCGGCTCCCTCCTTGCTCCCAGCGCCATTTCCGAACTCGAATCTCAAGAGGTGAAAATTAAGTTCTTCGATGACTTTCAAGCTCATCTCGACAAAATTACGCGCAAAAGACGCGAATACATTTTCTGTGGAAACTGGGCAATGGCGCATACACCCAGAGATGTTACTAATAGCAATGACAATCAACATAACTCTGGGTTTTTATCCCATGAACGCCAGTGGCTTAGCCAACTATTCAATCAACTAGGTTATGTTGACGCTTTCCGCCGTGACAACCGCGATAGCGATGAGTACAGCTGGTGGCCGAGCGGCATCAAGGATGACGGTGAAGGCTGGAGGACAGATTTTCAAGTCGTGTCTAACAGCTTAGGCAGTAAGGTTGAGTATGCCGCTATCTATAAAACACAGCAGTTCTCAAGTCACCTTCCCGTTATTATTGATTACGATGTAGAGTTATCCCATTAGCCCGCTGCTTTACAATTTAGCTTTCCTAATATCACTCTGCGCTAGCTTCACTTGATATAGAGTGTCCGATATTCTTCGAGCCAACCCTCCAGTATCAGGCGGGCTGCAATAGAATCCACTGGATTGTTTTTATAATCACGCGAACCACCCCTTCCCATTACCTCGCCTTTTGCAGCAAAGCTGGTTAACCGCTCATCGACCATACTGACTTTGATGGCGAATCGACCCTCCAAGCGATTGGCAAATTTGCGCGCTCGCTGACTAAGTTCGCTTTCAGTGGCATCCATGTTTAAGGGCAGCCCGACCAACGTCAAATCAGGCTGCCATTCCTGAATGATCTTGCCGACTTGTAACCAGTCTGGAATACCATCTTTTGCTTTCAGTGCAGGAAGGACGTTTGCGGTAAAACTGATGGTTTGACCGCACGCCACGCCAATGTTCTTGGTGCCATAGTCGAAGGCGAGAAGTGTTTTTACCATTGGATCATGCGCACCCTGAGGCCAATTGATTTTAGGACGCCAACCACATGCCGCCTAAGCATGACCTGCGGTGCTGGAAATTAAGCTAACGTTAATCCCTAGCGCCAGCGCAGCCACTGTCCAGCGTTGCTCGAAGGGTGTATTAAAAATAATGTTCTTATCAGCGGGTACCGTGAGCCAAGAATTAGCCGCTATTTCAGCCTCTAGTTGGCCCTCACCCCAGCCTGCGTAACCAAGTGCTATGAGGCATGCAGACGGACCTTGCCCCTCTGCCATGGCCGCAATAATATCTCGCGATGCGGTTAGGCTAATATCATCAGAAACTTTGATGGTTGAATGCCATTGAGTATCACTTGGGTGCAAAACAAAACCGCGTTCCGATTGCACAGGGCCACCGGCGAGTATTATTTTGTTGCCTTGTTTAGCCGTATCACTTAGGTTCATTTGCACGAAGATTTCCTGCAATACCATCGGCATGGGGTTGTTAATGACTATGCCCATAGCGCCACGCTCGTTGTGTTCACAAATATAAGTAACACTTTGAGCAAACGAAGTATCTTCCATGTTGGGCATGGCAATCAAAAAATGATCGCACAGACTGCCAGGAACAAGTTCTGATGTGTCTATGTGGCGGATCATTTTTTTTGTCATGGCATGAGTATTAGTTCATTTTGACCGGAACACAAGTATCCGCTGCAATTTGAACAGTATTATTCTGAGCTAGTGCTGACACCCGTCATTTCAAACTTCCACGTTCTAATGATCTGCAAACGATCTGCTTGGCGACGAATCTCGATTGGAAATTTCGAGAAAGGTGCCGAAAGGCGCACGATTTGACGCGCGGAATCATCCAAAATACGCTTGCCAGAGG
The DNA here is from genome assembly GCA_043777855.1 of Gammaproteobacteria bacterium. Classification (GTDB taxonomy): domain Bacteria; phylum Pseudomonadota; class Gammaproteobacteria; order Pseudomonadales; family Cellvibrionaceae; genus Cellvibrio. The sequence goes on from JAYWHF010000188.1 coordinate 4,123, forward strand.
ACTGCAGAATATCGATGGAATAAATACTGCCGTCGGGATTAATAACCACCGAAAGGCGTAGGCTTCCCGTAATATGCTTGTTCAAAGCCTCCTTCGGATAGTTGCGATTGCCGAAGTGCTCTATTTTTTCGCCCCACTCATTAAGATATTGAGCATCGAATGTTTCCTTAGTGGAAACTGATGTGAGTGTGCGAATGCGTGGACGTTTAGCGTATTCCTGTCGTTGCTTGTCAAGCTTAGCCTGAAGGCTCGCAAT
>JAYWHF010000189.1:0-1528 GCA_043777855.1 Gammaproteobacteria bacterium
TAAAAAAGTTACCAGCGTTTATGGAGGAAATGGGAAATTAAGCAGTGCAGCTGCGAAAGGCAACCTGTCGTTCAGAGGCCATCTGAACTGCTGGGGAAAATGCACTGGTATGAGGCGTTAGACGGCCTAAACCAAAGGACTTGCTTCCGCCCACACCGTGAGTAATCAGTCGCATGAAGTGGGCGGAATTGATCACGTGTCCAGTAACTTCAAACCAGGCCGCGGGAGCAGCATAAATACACGATTTCTTGCCAATATCGATCATGCTCAGGCTCAAATATTCAATAGAAATATTCTTCAGGGCGCCGGATTCATTCAATCGGTTAAGTAAGTAAGAGGTGGCAAAAACACTGTCACGGAAAGCCGTAAAGGTACGTGGCTTTTTGGGGGCCACTTCCATCCGGCAGGTGACACTGACGCCAAGCAGTGGCGGGATCATTTCACGCCAGGTTGCTTGCGGCAAAGACTTCATCGTTGCAGCATCCGTTGTTCGCACACCAGCCGCAAAACGCCTTTCCGCAACCTCGACGACGCTCGGCTGCCAGGTTCGGTTCTCATGACGAGAGAATCCGGCAAAACTGTCGTCAATTCTTGCGTGGGCCTGGTATCTCGTGCAGTCGTTAAGCTGCATCAAGCATTCAAACACTTTTGGGTTACTTTCAATCGGCATGGATGATCTCCTGGTTCTGGGATTCAAGAAAAATCTCGCGAGCGCTGCGCAAGGTGGCAATAGGCAACTCGTTTTTCACGGCGAGGACGTTGTTGAGGGCTTCGTGATCGCCGGTATTGGCAAGCGGCAGCCAGACATCCAGAGGGAATTTTTCCAAAAGCACCGCATGCTCGTCCAACATTTTTTGTCGGTAGTTATCACTAATTCCCTCAAGCATGTGCTCGCCGCGCCCAATAATTTCACGGAGCTGTGCGGCGCGCTTCCAGCTGGCCGATAGTTCATTTAACAGAATGTAGTCGCGCGCAGTACGAACTCTTACAGAGTCATAAATGACGTTACCGCCAGGGCTGCAGATGACGTGGGCATGCGGGCCTTGCGTCAACCTGAGGCAGGGCATGACGCCTGAGCGGGATGGTCTCAGCAGCAGCAAGGGATAGACCCGGTCTGGAGAAAGCGCCCAGTTGATCTGCGTTTTGGTGATACTCACCTCACCCTTGACGTTCGAGCCAAACAAAAATGTGCAGTCTGGATGGGCGACACCAGGAATTTTTCTCATGTCGAGCTCGTCGATGAACACGGCGCTGTTGGCGTCGATCATGATGCAATTTGCGCCACTAACGCCGATACGGACATACAACGTTTTGAAGGGGTCGTAGGGTGCCTTGCGCTTTTTTTTTGGTCGGTGGTACCGCCTTGATAACGCCAGGCGGTCCTGATTTCTTCGGATAGGTGATCACCAATGAGCGATCCCAATCCTTGTCGGTCAAAAACCTGCCAATTTTTTCATGCCAAAACCTAGCTGCTGTTTGTGAAGTATTAAAAATTTCCATTTACAAGTAATCTCCTGTGTACATATAA
>JAYWHF010000190.1:0-12411 GCA_043777855.1 Gammaproteobacteria bacterium
AAAAACGTTGGAATTCAAAACGCCAGCTGTTTTAATGCAAGAAGAAATGGCGGCTTTAGCTGCTTAAATGGTTATGCACTTCGCAGTTGAATCCGCCAGATGATGAATGGGAATCGTTTTAGCCATAAGTTTTTAGTTCAACCCTGTATACCTCACTTAACCATTGTAAACATCTGGAGATTATTATGAAAAAAACAACAAGCGCTATTTTACTGGCCGGTCTATTTTCTTTAATGGCACCACACGCTTATTCCGGCACTTGCGAATTAAAAGTGACTCGTGCCGCTTGCCCGGGGCAAGAAAAAATTAGTTTTAAAAAATGTAATGGTGCAGCATCTTGTTCAGAGTTTGAAGATGCGGCAAGCGCTTCAGATTGTGCAGCACTTGCTACCGCTGCCTGTGAAAATAAGCGGTTAGATATTACAAAATCAAAAGTAATTAATGCCACCTTTGATGATAAGCCGGTGAAAGGCGCTTCTGGTAGCGACGATTTGTGTACCGATTACAAAAACAAAGCGGCTGAATTCAACAAATGCTCATGATGAGCTGAGAGCCTTGAGACACAAAAAGAAAGGCTAACCGCTTACAGTTTGCTATAGTGGGCTCTGTCGGCGGCTGGCCCGTGGTTGGAGTTCTTAGCATGAATATCGCAAAAATTATTGCAAAAAGAAATTGTGGGCAAGTGCGATTGAATTATTGCACCAACTACGACTATTCGCTGGATGAACTGCTAACCGGGTTTGACTTAAAGGCTAATCAGGCAGCGCTTACAGAAATTAACGCAAAAGAAGCCGTCGACATTATTACAGCCTTGTTGTGGAAGGGCTTAGCCTACAACAGTGAAATAATGCCCTTAGCCGAGGCACAGGGTTACGCTAATGAATTGGTAGAGTCGTTCGCGCAAATTGGTAATCGCTTTTTCACCAATGCAGAGTGGCAAAAATACCATGAAGCCTCCGCATTTTCTTACCACTCTTTTACCGACGCAACCATAGACGGAGGCATTATGGTTACTAATGCCAACAGTGCCATGGTGTTTTGGGTTGAAGATGAAGACTAAAGGTTAGAGGCTCAAAAAAATAATCAGTACACAACAACGTCAACGCACAATAACCTCAACGGCATTGCCGTTTTTCACTACATCCAACTTAGTATTGGCATTGGTAATTTGCACGGTTCTAAACACCGGTGTGCCCAGTACATCACCCGACACGCTCACGTCGTAAGTCCCGTTGCTTAATGGAATTGTGTAAGCGCCGGTGGCATAAACAGCGTAGCCCTTGCCTGAAATTGTCAGTGTAATACCGCTTAAACCTTCCCCCACATCATAGAAACGGTTGCTATTCGTATCGTTATAAACAACGCCGGTTAAAAAATATTGAGAGCCAGTTTTCGCAAAGGCTTCGGTCAACATGGACGACAACAGCATGTTCCCACCGCTAGTAAAATTACCTTGCTTCTGGCCGATGCCAATTTCGCGATAGCCCGCGCTAAGCATATTTTCACGGTGGCCCGGCGATTTAAATAAGCCCTGATGGTGCGACAGCGCATAAGTTGTCAGGTTAATGGTATTGCCGCCCGTAGCACCCCACGCAATATTTTCACCGTTGCTCCAAGCGCCGGTAAATACATAGCCCGCGGCTTTCATGCGGTCGCCCGGCGAGCTGCCGTTTACACCGGTGTGATCAAAGGTGTCGGTATCCAACATCCATTGTGAATGCTTGCGCGCGGCGCTGATAAGCGCGAGGTTGTGGGCCAGCGGTGGTTTGGGTGTAGCGGTTAGTGCCGTGCCGGTAATGCCGTCGTTCAAACCTATGCCGTAGCGCAGGGCTTCGGCGTCGGGGTTGGCGCGTGCGCGATTGATTAATTCCACAATTAACACTTCTTGCGCGGTAGGTTGCAAGGCGAGATCTATGGCGCTAGGTGTTGTGTTCACCTCAGTACTTGCTGCACCTTCGCTGCTGCTAGTTACGGCCGTCACCACAAAATAATAGGTTTTATTATTTTGTAGCGAACCTATCACAAAAGGGGCGTTTACGTTTTTAACCCAGGTGCCATCGGCAAAACTGTTAATGCTTCGAATTTGAATATTGGGTTGCGATGCATAATAAATATGATAACCAGTAGCGCTCGCAACCGGTGCCCAGTTCAAGGTTGTAGAGGCATCGCCCGGTGTTGCAATAAGATTTTGCGGCGCCGTTAATGCACCTGAGGCCACACTCGCTGTTGCTGAGCTTGAGGCGTTATTAGGCGTAGAAGTGCTTCCAACAGAAACTGCTGATACAGATGATTTGGAAAGCACCGACATGGAAAGCGCCGATAAGGAAAGCGCCGATGAAGTTTTTGCGCTGAATGTATTTTCTGATGCTGTGTTGCTCGTCAGCGTTTCTTTCTTTGCACCGCTCGAACCGCCACAGGCGCTTAACATAGCGACTAAACATAGGGCGCTCGATATTACTAGCCTGTTCAACGACCTCCTGCTAAGCGTTAACGGAGCGAGCCCTGATTTTTTGCGCAATACACTACTTAACGCTAATCGAATAAACATACACACACCTCGACAAATTCTTTCATTCTTCACATAAAAAACTCAAAGCCCAGTAACAGAGATTTTTTAAACTTGCCGAAGTCTAGCATTCAAGAGGGAGAGTAAATGCGAAAGCGCGCACAGAAGTTGTTATGTGATCATTGTCGATAACCTAGCCTGTAGTCTATTGTAATTGCGGGCTAATTAAACACAGTGTGTAAGCGTTAAAAGTACTTTGGTTAGACTCAATTAAATCACCGGTAAACCCGAGCGCCAAGAGCGCTAATTGTTGCGCCTCTTGTGTGGCATCCAGCGCTGAGAATTCATCCAAATGGGTTTGTAATAGCGGCAGGCCTTTGAGGCGATAGTCATCGAGTGCTGCCGTGCATTCTGCGTTGTTGCGAAAATAGGTTTTATTGCCTTGCTCAACATTGGCATAGGATAATTTTAACGTGGCGATAAGCTGAGTGACTGAATTTATCAGCGCGGTTCTATCGCCTTCTGCAACCGTCACGGGTAAACCCCTCGCTTGCAAGTCGTTGGCGGTTTGGCTTATTTTCTCGGATGCAACAACTACAGCATTGCTTACTTCAGTAACCCGTGTTGATTCCAACTCGTATAAATTATTGGCGGCATCGGTCATAACCACTTCTTTTTTCGGGCCGCTGCCACCGCCCGAACCACAGCCTGAAAGCACAAGGGCTGGGCATAAAAGGAGGCACAGTAAAATAGGATTCGTTAACATAAAATTTCTCAGCAATTAAATTAAAAGGGGAAATAAAAAACCGAAAAAACTAAGCTTTTGCTGCACAAGCAGGCTCAATATTTTCTTTCAAGACCTGCACTACCGCAGCAGCGTAAAAAAGAATTTGCTCCCGCCCACCTTGTGCCAGCACGGCGCGGTCAAGCGCCCGGGTTTTAAAGCTGTCGTAAATATTCGCGTGGTATTTCTTGATCACTTTTCTGCAGCTCTCATTTTCATCCGCATGCTGCAAAAAAATCGCCAAAGCGCTATCAATTTCATTTGTTAGCGTGGTCATTTGGGTGCGCACCCGCTCAACCACAAACTCATTCACCGGCGCTTCAGTGCGGTTGGCATTGAGCGTGTAGTAATCGCGGTATTCCTGCTCCACCGCATATACGTATTGCATCAGGTTTTGCCCGGGCTGTTTTTTTGCGCCCAAAGGAATAAAGTCCACAGCCTGTGAGTAGGTGGTGAATAGCAACCCGAGTGCGGCAAAAAAAAGTGCAGTTTTACTTTTCGCTTTTTTGAAATATTCAGATAAAAAATTCATAATAGGATACGTCTATTTTTTTGGGGAACAACCTCTATGTGCTTTCCTCATAAGTTTCTGATCAATAATCATCGGTTATGTTATTGCTTAATATTTTCAACGCATCCTCTGCAGTTATACCCTCTAAATTAACATCAGTAATATCGCAATCCCCTATAATCGTTGCCAGTAGCTTCGCATGTTTAAAGACAGCATGTCGTAATGAGGTATTTATATATTCGGTTCTGGTCAGATTGGCGTTTTCAAAAATCGCATAATCGGCTGTTGCAGAATAGATCTCCGCCTTCGCTAAATTGGCGCCTGTAAAATCGCAGTTTGAAATAGAGGTCTCATAAAATTTACAGCCATAAAGATCTGAATGGCGAAAGCTACATCCGATCATTTTGGAAAAAAAGAACTGCACCCCCGATAAATTAAGGTTATCAAAATTATAGTTCTCAATAAGTGCGCCGCTAATCGATAAAAAAATTCCCTGTTGCCCTTCGGTCTGAATACCTAAAGAGTGATCCTCTAGCATGCATCTCATCTCTTCATGGCCTAGAGGTTCATAGGCATCATCTTGATTCATAATTAGTAACTCCATTAAGGAAATGCAGGAAGAGCATGTCGAACTGTAATGAGGCTTCCATTTGCTGCGGCTGCCGCTATAGTGGGATCAGCCATTAAAGTCTGCAAGTCTGCGGCTGTTAGGAATGATATATCCAGCAAAACGTTTACACGCTGTCCGTTGAATGTCGCTCTTAGCTGATTTTGGATAGAAGTAGCCGCCGTAACAGGATTGAAAATACTTCTATAATCATGTTCACCTGCAAGAAATGTATGCACCTGACCGCAAAGAGTATCGCCCGATCTATTCTTCGCATCTGCTTGCGCTTGAGTTAACGGCCTGCCGCTTCGAGCCCAACCGCTTACGGGGGCTTTGACATCCCACGGCTGCCCAGCTGCGTCAAGAAATTCTATCTCTCCCGTTGTTCCCGTTTTTGTAGCACCAACAATTGTCCCGTCGACCATTGCTTGTATTGTTGCCATTGCCTCAATGCGTTGCCCTGGGCCCACCACGCCACCGTGAGCCGGGTCTACTAAGAGATCGTTCCATTGGACATGATTTCTGTATTGCGCGGGCACCGTTCTCTCGTCCCTCAGTTCAGAAAGAAGGATCCGATAATTCTCGGTGGTGCATTCAACCGGCACACCGGCCCTTGAAGCGGCAGAGCTTGAGGCTGCGGAGCTAGGAGTGACCGATGCAGCAGCGGAGCTCGGACGGCTGCAACTTGGTCCAGCGCCGCTACCGACACCGCCGCGCGGTGTGATTACCATCCCCGTACCGGGTTTGGGAGATATAGGGCCGGGTAGCGTGCATGCTGCCGCTGACGAACCTGCAGCGCTGCTGGCTACCAACGAACTTTTACTGGCGGCTACAGAACTTTTAACTGCACTGACAGCAGCCGAGCTAGCAGTGCCCGGAGCTGACGATAACCCGCGAGGTGTACCCGCAGTGCTCGACGCCGTGCCGGGTTTTGCAGAGCTTTTCGCCACTGAACCAGATTTTTTTGACGAGTACGCCTTACTATTCTTTGAGCTCCGCCCCGTGGTCACCTTTGGCTTGCTTGACTTGGATGTCGCTGCACCGCCGCCGCCCGGTGTTGGCCCACTGGGAAGGTAATTCGTTGCCGGCGTATAGCCCGTGCCCGCTGGTAAATTGGTAGCCGCTATCTGGTCGGGGTTTATGGTGCTAGGCGCAAAGCGGTCGGCGGCCATTCCGGCAATTTCTTTGGCCGATTTCGCCGTATCGTCGCGCAGAGCATCGCTGATCAGCGGAATACCAACGATAAGTGCTGCGCCCACCACACCCACAATAATGATGTATTCAACAATTGCTTGGCCGATAAGCGCTTTACGTTTTCTGTAAAAATGTAGCATCGTGGTGGTCTCTGTTGAATTTATGCATCTAACATTATTGTGTATGTTGATTTCACATTAGGGGTAACAACCAGCCGGCGGCCCGTTTTGTGGGAATGCTGTCGCAATTTGCGCTTGCCCTGGGATTAAGTCCTGAATGTAAAATCGCATCTGCTGGCCCGGCACCCATATGCTGTAATCCGGAGGGGTTGAATTTACACAAATTACCGCACTGCCATCTGAAAGCCAGTCAAGCAATGCCGCCACAAGCTCTTCGGGTGTCGGTTCCCAAATACCGGCAGGCCCTGCATAAGGATTTTGCAATGTTGATTTTGGCGGAACGGTGGGCACATAGTTTTCTGAATTGGGTAAATGCCCTTCCGCAATGTGACCTAAACGTGCCCACACAAATGTGATTGACACGGGTGGAAGGGTGGGGTCTGCGCTGTCGAACGTTATTGTTGTCGGCGGTTTTACTTTAATGTTTGTGTAGGCTATCTTCGATGACGATGATGATTTGGCCGACTTACTTTTTTTCTTGCCGCCACGCGGCGTAGTAGTAAAGGGACTTGAGCTTGCGCTGCTTGCGGCAGCGGCCACACTTTTTGCAGAGCTTCTGGTCGCCACCGAGCCCGTCGTACCCGTTGAATGCCCGGGTGCTGCGCTGCGAGGAGTTGTTGGCGGGTAGCCGGGCCGATAAGGCGGTATGGGGATAGGTACAAAACCGCTGTGGTTTAGCAAGGCAATTTCTTTAGCGGACTCAGCCGTTTGGCCGTTTAAGGCTTTGCCAATCAGGGGCGCACCAAACACCAGTGTAGCGACTAGAATCACCAGTAAAATAATGTATTCCGTAGATGCTTGGCCTAAGGCGGCGATCGTTTTTTTTATGGGCTGCTTCATAGCGCTTCTGCTCGTAAAAATAAATGGTTATTGGTAAAAATAATCATTGGTTGTAATGGCGCATCGCCGAATGCGCTAGTTCTCTTGTGGAAAAATATCAACGCGACGCGCTTCGTCATCCCTACCCTGTGGGGCCACATTGCTTGTGCCGCGACCTTGTGCCGTTAATCGCGCTGCATCAATGTGATAGGTATCGATTAAATAATTTTTCACGGCGTCCGCGCGCTCTTGCGACAATTTTTTATTGTGTTCATCACTGCCGGTGGAGTCGGCGTAGCCTTCGAGAGAAATCTCAAGGCTCGGGTCGGCAACCAGTGATTTGCCCCAAGCATCCAGTTCGCGAATCATCGCCGGTAAAAGTTCGGCGCTATTGACGGCAAAAAAAGCGTTTTTTTCGGTGTTGCTATTGGTGTTGCTATCGGTGTTGTTATCGGTGTTGTTATCGGTGTTGCTATCAATGTTGTTACTTGCCGCCGCTTTAGTGGCTTTAGGTTTGGTTAAACTCAAGAGCGCTTTGTTGATGGTAAAAAAATTCATGTCGAGGGGTTGCGTACTGGCCATCGTCAGCGCGCCGCGCGGTGTACCAGAAATATCATTCACGTAAAAAGTGACATACCAGGTTTGCGTTGCACTCACCACTCGGCGGGCGATAAAGTAATGTTGTCTAGCGGCAACTCCCACCATTAATTCCGACACGTATAAACGCCAGCCGGCCACATCACCGCAGGCTTCGCGGCTACAACTAAACAGAATCTCAAAGCCTTTTTCTTTCAGATCAGCTTGCAACTCGTTCGTTAACAACAAGGGGCTGGTTTCTTGCGCAAAATCGTAGATAAGGCGAAGCTGACTCGCGTCAGTGTCGATCATGCTCGCGGGCGTGTAGCCGTCTAACATGCCGGGAATATTTTCTTTATATTCCATGGCGCCGCTGACTAAATGAACCAAGTCAAAGGGCTTTTGTTCTTTTTCAAACAGGTGCGCTTTGGTGGTTATTAACGCAAGGGTTTTATGGCTTTGCGCATTCGCAGGCAGAGCAGCACCGATAGCCATTAACAGGCTCAATAAAGGCATATAGGTTTTTAACATAGTCAATTTACACTCTCCTCCACAACGCTCAGCGTGTGGATTTTTTTAAGGTTGTTAAGAAAAACGTGACTAAAAATTTCGGCAATTGGTTCGGGCATTTGGGCTGTTACTTTCGCACCTTATGGGTGTTTGCATGCGCACAATGGCATCAGAGGTGATGGGAATAAAATACGCCCCCCAGCTAAAACCTGCGCGTGTTGTAATTTGATTAATCAGATTGCGAGCGGTACAGCTGGGTGCCATGGGGTGCGCCAGAAACCCGGGCGTTGCTACATAAAACTCAACCCAACTCTGCCCCCAGTTGTTACCGACGAGTGCGCTGCTGACTCTGTAAATAATCCCGCCGACCAAGGGCACTTCAAGTGCGGCGCACCAATGGCCGCGAATTTTTAACAGGTTAGCGTCTTGTAAATTGGTTTCTATGGCGCCAGCAGTACCTAAATTTAAAGTTTGTGTTGTAGTGTCGCGAATATTTAAATTGTCATTGGGTATTTGAAAGTAAGACGTTTCGGTGCAGGCCGAGTCGAGAATCGTTGTTCCTCTTCTTTTGGTCGGCTTTTTTGATTCGCAGTCATCTTCTAGTGCAAACATATCAATCGCAAACGCGTTAAACAGCGGTTCGTTGGGCGATAAAATTTCGATATTAACCCCCGCTATTAACGAACCCACTGCAAATGTGCCTGTGGGATCTACCAAGTTTTTTACAAAACTTTCGCCTACCGCCGCCAGATAATCAGGGTAGCTTGGGCTGTTACCAACAATTGGGCTGTTATTGGCCATGTAAAGCGGCGCTAAGCTTTCCACAAAGGCGGTCATCATGGGGGCACGAAAAGCGTGGTTAAGCGAGCCTTCTCGCGCCGCGCGAAAAGTTGCCTGATTGACAATGGCTTTATCGCGATAAAAAAGTGCAAATTGCAATATTCCCAGTACAAGCAACAGCAGCAGCGGCCACACATACAAGTGCTCTGCTATGGCCTGCCCGCGGCTGTATTTGATGGCAAACTCGCGTGTGTGCATAGTGTTTCGCCTAGTTACCGGATACCGCAATGACCAGTTGGTCGTGCAGCTTGATAAGGTTTTCTTGTTCGACGGAGCCTTGATTGAAAGATTTTTGCCCATCCTCTAACGTGGCTATTGCCTGCTTCACGCGCACCAGCGATAAGTTATTCCAGCAGCGATAATTATTGGGGTTTTTGGTTGTGCATTGGCGATAGTAGAGCACCGCCGCCTCCAGCTGGCCGGTGCGCACATAAATATTGCCAAGGCGTAAGGCTGCTTCGTCGAGTTCAGGGGTATTTTTCAATACTTTTTTAAACAAAACTTCTGCTTCGCTCAGCATGCTGAGGTCATAATATTTTTGGGCTCTTTCAAAATCTGTTTTATTTTGTGCATGCACATTGGTTGTGGCTTTGATTGTGGCTTGAGTTGCGCAGCCACTCCCGAGCAACGACAGAAACAAAACTGTCACGCCGAAATTTTTCATAAACTACTCTCATTAACGTATATCAAAGGTGAACCTTGTCGCCGACGATAAAGCCCAGCGCGCTTGCGTTTCCGGTTTCCACTTCTATGACGCTGTAAGCATTTTTGCAGGCGGCAAAAGAATAGGGTTTTAGGTTTTGCTTTATCTTTTGTATTCTGTTCTGTTTACATAAAAAAATAACGTCTATCGCCCGTGACATAAACAAGGTGTGAACGGAATGACAAGGCGTTATCCATAAGCCTTCATTATGTTTTAGCGGCTTGCGGAAAAATAAACCCCGCGCCCTGCCAATAAACGTATCGGCCACCATCAGTTCGAAAGTGGTGCCGTTGGCTAAGATAATTTTCTGATGCTGTTGCATAGGCTACAAGTCGAAAAAAAACTTAATAAAAATAGGAAAAAATACGATTAGGAATGTCATTGGAAAAATAAATACCACCAGTGGAAACGTCAGCTTAACGGGGGCTTCCATGGCAAGTTTTTCAGCCCTGTGAAACCGCTCTGTTCGGCGTTGATCCGCTTGAATACGTAAGGTGTCGCCAACACTGCCGCCGGTTTTCTCTGCTTGAATCACGGCAGTGGCAAACGCATGAAGTTCACGAATATCGTTGCGGTCTGCCATTTCGCGGATAGCATCCAAGCGCGGCATACCCGCTTTTAAATCGCGCAGCACCTTATTAAATTCAACTTTCAAATTGCCTTGAGGGCCTTTATCCACGGCTTGTTGTATGGCGCCACTCATATTCATGCCAGCCTGTACGGCCATGGTGAGGTAATCCAAATAAACCGGCAGCAATTTGATGATCGCATTTTCGCGTTTTTTGCGTAAATCACGCATGGTGATTGCGGGCATGTAGTAACCAAGAACACTGCCTGCAATTACAAATCTGTAATCAAACACACCGAGCAGCAGCATAGCGAAAGAAAAAAAACACAGGCCCAAAAATGCCGCTGTGATGCGCAAGCCGACATACTGAGCGGGGCGCATCATATAAATCACACCGCTTTTGCGTAAAAGCGTGTTGTGTTTTTCGAGGGTATCGACGGATATGCGATCGCCCACGTAATAGGTAAATACGTTCACAAGCGGCCAAATTAGCCGCAGCGACGGTGGAAGCGGGTCGTAGTAATCTCGGTCCTCGCGCGGGACTTCATCTTTAATCGATTTGATCGAATAAAAAATAATGGAAATTGCGGCGAAGAACATTAAGCCGCCGATCCATTTCAATATGTCGAGCGATAAGTCAAACATCGATGTCCACTATTTTCCGAATAAAATAATAGCCAATGGTTTGGCAGGTGATGAAAACGGCGCACGTAATCCAACCGGCCCAGTGAGTAAACAAATAAGACATGGCAACAGGTTCAATTTGAAATAGCGCGAAGCCGACCATAACCGGCAACATGGTCATCACATAGCCTTGGTATTTTCCCTGCGATGTGAGGGCTTTTATTTTCCCGTCCATTTCTAATTTTTTGCGCAGGGTATTGGCCAATCGATACAACACTTCTGCAAGGCTGCCACCGATTTCGCGATTAATTTTTATGGCCGCCACAACCAGTTCCAGCTCTTGCAGCGGCATGCGTTTTAAAAAGTTATCCAGCGCTGTGCTGAACTCAATACCCATTCTAGTTTCGCTCAGCAGTAAACCGAACTCTTGCCCGATCGGCCCCTTGGTTTCTGCAACCATGGTCTCCAGAGCCACGTTCAAATTAGTACCGGCTTTCATCATGGACGTCATGGAGTTTAGGGCATCCGGCAAGTCCATTAGAAAACGATCGTTGCGTTTATTGCGCATGTAGGACCATAAAAATTTTGGCGAAAGCCCCACAACAATCCCCACAATCACCGCCAATAAAATATACCCCGTGAGCAGCCAGAAAATTAAGAAGGCGGCGAACACGAGTAATATATTCACCACCAATAATTTTTCTGGCTCAATAAATATAAACATATCCGCCATGTTGGCTTCAGCGGCTTCAGTAAAGGTTTCTTTGTAGCGCTTTGCTGAGGCAGTTGTTTGTGTGTAGACAATGGTGCTCAATAAATAGATGGACACAAAGACACAGATTCCCACGAGTAGGTAGATCATTATTCGTAGCCCTCGCCCTTCGCCCGCTCAAAAATACTCAGGTCTACAGCAATACCACGACGGCGTAAGTCTTCGTAAAATTCAGGCACAATTCCCGTAGCTATAAATTTGCCTAAGACTTTTCCGTTAGCATCAAAACCTTCTTGACGAAATTTAAAAATTTCGGCGAGCTGTACAGTTTCACCTTCGATTCCAGTGACTTCAGTGATGCTGGTAACGCGGCGGCTGCCGCAGGAAAATCGGGTTTGTTGGACGATAATATTAACGGCTGATGCAATTTGATCGCGAATGGCTTTTAAAGGAAGATCCATGCCCGACATCATGGTTAATACTTCAAGCCGCGACACACAATCGCGCGGTGAGTTTGAGTGTACGGTGGTGAGTGAACCATCGTGGCCGGTGTTCATGGCTTGCAACATGTCGAGTGCTTCACCACCGCGGCATTCGCCTACGACGATTCTGTCGGGGCGCATACGCAGGCAGTTTTTAACTAACGCCCGAATAGATATTTCACCGGTACCTTCTTGGTTGGCAGGCCGAGCTTCCAGTGATACCAAGTTGGGTTGCGAGAGCCTAAGTTCCGCCGCATCTTCTACCGTGACTATGCGCTCGCGCGAAGGGATAAAATTTGACATCACGTTCAATAGAGTCGTTTTACCGGAACCCGTACCGCCGGAAATCACAATATTGCGTTTGCGCACAATGGCGGTTTCTAAGAACTCCACCATCGCTTGGCTGATGGAGCCGTAGCCAATTAAGTGCGAGGCTTGCAAGCGCTCTTTACTGAATTTTCGAATCGTAATGCAAGGGCCTTTTAGGGCGAGCGGTGGGATAACCGCGTTCACACGCGAGCCATCTTTTAAGCGCGCGTCCACCAACGGTGAGCTCTCGTCGATGCGCCTGCCCAGCGGAGCCACAATGCGTTCTATAGCGCTCAGTACGGCGGCGTCATTGGTAAAGGTGACTCGCGATTTTTTTAATTCACCATTTTGCTCAAAATAAATTTGGTCGCAAGCGTTTACCATAATTTCGCTAACGTCTTCGCGCTCCAATAACACTTCCAAGGGCCCAAGGCCTACGGCCTCGGCGAGCACTTGGCGAGTTAATTCTTCGGGGTCGATGGTCGCG
>JAYWHF010000191.1:0-12407 GCA_043777855.1 Gammaproteobacteria bacterium
GCAGTCGCTCAAAAAAGTTCAGGGCCCAAATTATTCTGCGGACGAAGCATTTATTACGGTAAGTCGCGGTGGTAAGGCGCTGAATGACATGCATCCGCAAAAACGTCGCTACACCGCCAGCGGAACTTTAATGACTGAAGTGGCGCTAGACGTAGGATTATTTCGCGATATTTATGTCGCGATGGGTGAGCCCGTGGGCGAGGGTGCTTGGGCGATGCGAGTACACGTAAAACCGTTTGTGCGTTGGATTTGGTTGGGGGCCTTGATGATGGCGTTTGGTGCCTTTTTATCGGTTATGGACAAACGGTATCGCAAACAAAAAATAGCCGTTGCTGAAGCAAGCCCTAAAACACCACCAGCCTTGGGTAATAAGGTGTTGCTGAATGAATAAGCAGCGCTTGATGTTGTTTATTCCTTTATTTATCTTTGCAGTTCTTGTAAGTTTTTTTTGGCGTGGCCTGTCGTTAAACCCTAACGATATGCCGTCGGCCTTGTTAGATAAAGCGATACCAAAATTCTCGTTGCCGCGTTTAGAAGATCCAAAAGAAACTCGTGATGAAAGTTTACTTCTTGGAAAAGTCACGCTACTCAATGTCTGGGCAACTTGGTGCGAGACCTGCCGCGCTGAGCATATGTTCTTAAATAAATTGAAAAGCCAGGGCATTCGAATTGTCGGCGTTAATTACAAAGATAACAGTGTAGATGCACAACGTTGGATTGCCGAACTGGGCAATCCGTATGACGACATTATTGTTGACGAAGACGGCCGCTTCGGCTTAGATTTAGGTGTGTTTGGCGCACCCGAAACCTATGTTATTGATAAAAATGGAGTGGTTCGTTACAAGCACGTTGGCGACGTCAATCAGAAAGTATGGGATAGTCAATTGTCACCACTTGTTAAGCAGTTGGAAAACTAGGACGGCCTAAAACTAAATCCTAGATAGCTTATTTCGCTGGAGTATTAAAGTACTATTCCACTCTTGTATTTGTATTTGTAGTGTTGTTTGTATTTGTCTGAGTCTCTATTTCATCAATCAAGTTAAGTACCGCCTTTTCCGCTAGGGCAAGATCATATTGCCGCAGGGCGGTATGAAGTTGCTGATAGGCAGTTCTGCCCAGGTTGTGGGCCGTTAGCTGAGAAAATATTTTCTTGCTGTTAGCCAGGTCACCCATGTGCAGCGTTTCTCGAAAGATTTTTAAGTCTTGTATAATTTTGATAACTTCATGATGATTTGACCAATCAATTTTGTCGCTTGCGGGTTCAGCCGATGCAGTGTTTTCGTCGTCTAATGAAGTAAAGTCTGCGTTTGTAAAGTTAACCAAGGCAGAGTAGATGTCGTCGAATTGAAAGGGCTTTCCGATAAAATCATGAAATCCCTGCGTTAAATAGAAACTGCGTTCATGTTCGAGGTTGGATGCTGAAACGGCTATCACGGGTAGTGTCTCTTTTGCGATATGTTCACGCAGTGCATGCAGCATGTTGTACCCATTCATAACGGGCATTCGAATATCGGTAAATATAATATCGAGCGTTCGCGAAAGTGCGACTTTTAAGCCTTCTTCTCCATCGCTCGCGTCATAAACGGTGCAGCCAACATTGCGCAGCAAGTGTACCAAAACATCGCGGCTTGCCGCATCGTCTTCAATGACCAGCGCGCAACAAGAGCTGTTGGCTGCAAGTTTGACGTTCTTGTTTACGACAATAGGTAAGGCGATATGAGCCTTGAAGGTAAGGGGCAATTGCAAGTTCGCACGCGTTCCGTTTGCCTTCTTGGTATTTGTTTCGTATAAGCTTTCTAGGGTAAGTTCTCCACCGAGGTGTTCGGCAATATGTTTTGAAATTACCAAGCCCAAACCCGTGCCGCCCAGATCTTTTCCCGCATCACCTTGTTTGAACGCCATAAATAATTGCTCCATTTCGATGGCAGTAATTCCCGGGCCTGTGTCGGTTATGGTGAAATAGATATTTTGTCGGTCATATACAATAGCGAGGGAGACTTCTCCGCTCGGCGTAAACTTAATCGCATTTCCAACTAGATTCAATATTATCTGTCCGATTTTCTGTCTATCACTTTTTATGATGGCGGGATTTGGCAGTTCGATGCTGTGACTAAGCTTAAGCCCTTTTGCGTTGGCTTTGCTGGTCATGAGCGAAATCAAATCGTAGACTTCTTGGCGCAGGTCAAAATACTCGCTGCGCAAATGCAGGGCACCAGCCTCAATTTTAGATAGGTCTAAAATGTCGTTAATTAAATCTAACAGTCTCTTCCCAGCATTCGAAATTGCCGTTAAGCGCTCGTGCTGTTGCACGGACAATTGTTTGTCCGCTATGAGTAGCTGAGAGTAACCGAGAACTGCGTTTAATGGAGTACGAATTTCATGACTCATATTCGCTAAAAATTGACTCTTGGCGTGGGTCGCTTCTTCAGCAGTTTTTTTGGCGGACTGCAATGCGGCTTCAATTTTCTTCTGTCCCGTAATATCACTCATGATATTGCCTAGATAGAGGGGGTTGCCTTGGTCGTCACGAATGACAAAGAATGTTTCTTTAGTTGAAAATCGCGCTCCGTCAGCTCGCAGCGCAGTTAGCTCACCTTGCCAATGCCCCGTCGCTAAGGTTTGCGGCAAAATAATATCTTGAATTTGTGTTTGAATATCTTTCGGGTAATAGTGAGCAAAATTATCTTTATATTTTTCCGTTTGTTTGTTGCCGTTGAGCATAAAATTCATGCTCGGATTCATGTAGAGTGTTGTTGCTGAAAGCGTCATTATCCCTAACCCTTCGCTGGCATACTCCGCAAATCGTTTAAATTTTTCCAGTTCGTCGATGAGTTCAAATTGATCGGTTATGTCTCGAGAAATTCCGAGGATACTCCATGGCTTATTCTGCTCATCACGTAGAGCAACTTTGATCATATCAATTAGGCGATATTGATTATAAAGTGGTAGAAATATCCATATTTCGTCGTGAACTGCTTCAATGGATTCTAGTGCTTTTCGTTCTAAGTTGTGTAGGGAAGCTGCTAACTTTTCATCAATAAAATCATCGGCTTTTTTTCCGATAATATCTACTTCTAGGAGGCCAAACATTTTTTCTATTGCTTTGTTACAGCTGAGATAAATGCCATCACTGGTTTTTAACCAAACGGGGTTAGGAATGTTATCAATCAGCGTGCGTAAGTGATTTTCCTTTTGTTTTAGTTGTTCTTGTATTACTTCTCGCTCTCCAATCTCCTTTAGCAGCCAATCGTTTGTAGCTCGTAGCATGCTGGTCTGTGCATCTATCTCGGACTGCAATTGCACCTGATTTTTTTCAGTCAGAACTTCATGCTGATAAAGTGCATGTAAGTAGGCTGAAAGTAGAGTCATGATCATCAAGCCAATAATAAGAACAACTATCTGCAGGAGGTTTGGCAATAGCCAAGAAACTATGTCTTCAGAGGCTATTTTGAGTACCCAATCTCCATCAAGAATATTGAGCGTTGGAATCTTTCCATCTTTGTAATTTGGAGCTTTGATAAAATGAGGGGAGTTGCTTTCAGTTTGAAGTCGCCACTGGTCCTTGCGCCATTCCAATATCACCTGTGGTTGGCGAGCGGCATTTATTTCCAGATTAATGAGTAAATTAGATTGATTAATTTTCTTGATGCTGTGACTCATCCACGCATTTAAATTAAATTCAGTCGCAATCAGTTGACGAGTATTGCAGGTTGATGGCGACTGCCCTTGCAAGTGTTGGCAGCTCACAATAGGTGTAATTAGGGTAATTATTGGAATAGATAGGTTTTGATTGTCAGTGCGCCAAAATAATTTTTCTTGGGTTGGTTTTGCCGTGTCTATCAGAGTTTTCGGTGTCATTTCTGAAAAGCTTTCGTTACTGCTGTTGCGCCACACAAAACTGTCATTTTGTGCTCGTGCGAGCATTCTACTTGAGGGTAAGTCAGGTACAAGGGTGTTGCTTTCGTTTTGAAAAACTAAGGGGATTGCTGTAAAACTATCCAGCCATGAATTGCGCTTTAATAAAGGTTCTGTAACTCTCTTAAACTCCTTGGAGGCAATTACACCATTTCTGTCATAGTCCTGCAGTGTATCTAAATCGCGGCTCGTCAAATCGAGTTGAGATTGCAGTAGCGCATGTAAATTTAGCGCTTCATGAAGCAAATTTTCTTTATTGCGTTCGCGCTCGTAATGGCCTATTGACGAAATAGCTAGTAGAACTATACCGACTCCCGCACAAAAAATTAAAAAGGCATTTCCTAATGTATTGGAGCGAAAAGTATTAAAGTCATACAGCCATACCAACAAAGGAAAAATGATGAGCATTCCGATGACGTCGCCAATCCACCATACGGCCCAATTCTGTACAGCCGCTGAGAAATCGATAATATTTACATGCCAAATTGAAACATTACTAATAGTTGATGCAATCGTGCAGCTCGCGAGAATATAAAAACAAAATTTTATCGCTTGTGCTGCAGTGACATGAAATTTGCGAGAGTATAAATGACGCGTAAAGTGAGCGGCAACCCAAGCTTGGCCTATGCTTGATCCAGCCATGCCTATGCCGATAAGAGTATGGGTAAGCGTGTTAGATAATGCGTCTGCCGGCGATAGCCATTGTATGACTGCAATGGCGCCAATGAGCAAGCCGGGAACTACTCGTTTGCCAAAAACGAGTAGAGCGAACAGGGCGAGACCGGAGGGTGGCCAAAGCAAAGTGGCGTTGGATGTCAGCGCGCCCCAGGTAAAACCCAGTTTGGCAAACAGAAAGTAACTGCTAGCAAGCAATGCATTTAAAATTAAACTGTTGTTGAAAATGGATTTCGTGGAGCGCAACTCTTCAGCATTCATAGTCGTTTGCTACCAGCGATAATCGGTGAAGTTAATTAGATCCTATTGAGCGTGTTTGCGCAGCGATTCGTAAGTTAATGCTTCGGGTTTGTGATACAAAAATCCTTGCCCCCATTTGACGCCTAGTTCTTTTAGTTTTAATGCTATGTTTTCAGTTTCGACAAATTCAGCTACTATATTTTTATTGAGTGACTTTCCCATTTCTACAATCGAGCGCACCATGGCTTGGTGGCTAAGGTCGCGATCCATATCTCGCACAAAGACACCATCAATCTTTAACGTATCAAACGCTAATTGGTGCAAGTAAGCGTAGGACGCAAAGCCACTACCAAAATCATCAAGCGCGAATTGACAGCCGAAGTCGTGTAATCGTTTCATGAACTCGTTGGCTGTGGCGACATTTAAAATTGCTTCTGTTTCTGTTATCTCAAAGCAAACTAATTGCGGTGGAATTTTATTTTTTTCAATAAGGTTGATAATGTCATCAGCGAAATGTGGTTCACGTATCGAAACGCTGGATAAGTTCATCGAGACTAAATCAATCTGGGCAACTAAATCCGGGTGTTCACCAAAAAGACTCATAACTTCGCCAATCATCCACAAATCTAACTTTGGTATAAGGTGCAAGCGTTCTGCCGGACCAATAAAGACATTCGGTTGAATCAGTGTTTCTCGTTCCGGATCCCACAGGCGGATAAGTGTCTCGATACGAATTTTTTTTTCGCCGGGTGTCTGCGGTGGAAAGAAGTCTTCAATGACCTGAAAGTGAGCGCGAAGATGTTTATTCTGCAGTGCATCAACCAAGCGTAAAGCCCAGTTGATATTATTTTTGCTGTTCTTGGCTCTAATGATCGTTTCCTGATAGGTGCATAGGGTACCGCGACCTTCATTTTTTGCCATAAACATGACTTCATCGGCTTGTAATAGTGTTTGATCAAAGCTGACGATTTCTGTGCTCAGCGGTAAATGCGCAATGGATACGGCCAAATTAAATGTGCGATGCTCCCAGATAAATGTAAAACTATTTATTTGTTTCAATATAAGTCTTGCCAAGTCCAAACTGTTATCGGCATCACTGTGTTGAGCGACAATAGCAAATTTGTCGCCTCCCAAGCGCGCAAAGTGATCCTCTTTTGAAAGTAGCCCATTAACGACTTCAGAAAACTGTCGCAATAGCTCATCACCGGCAATGCAGCCGCAGCTTTCGTTAATAACACGAAATTGATCAATATCAATAAGAAGGAATGACGCCTTAGTGGATTGTGCTTGAATTTTTGCAAGTAAGTCGCAGACGTGTGATTCAAGCGAGTTGCGGTTGTGTAGGCGCGTAACAAAATCATGGGTAGCCAAGTAATTTAGGCGATCCTGCATGTATCTGCGTTCATTAATTTCATTGCGAAGTTGCTGATTAGCGATAGTGAGATCGGCAGTTCGTGCGCGGACTTTAAGTTCTAGCTCCTTATTTAGAGATTTTAATTCTACGATAAGCGCTTTGCGTTCTAGCTGATGGCGAACGCGTGCGCGAACTTCGTCGGCATTAATGGGTTTGGCAATGTAATCGTTGCCCCCAACGGCAAACCCAACACTGACATCATCCGTACGTGCGGTAACAAAAATAATTGGAATTTCTGCGGTTGCGGGGTTAGCTTTGAGTGCATTACAAACGTCAAAACCATTCATGCCTGGCATCATCACATCCAACAAAATTAAATCTGGGTAATGCCGTGCCGACAATTCTAGGGCACGCTCTCCATTGGTAGCGATAATTAACTGACAGTTAAGATCTTCAAGAATGGCACTGAGAACATCTAGGTTTTCCGGAGTATCGTCGACGAGCAATATGCGTGCGGGGGATGTCATAGCGATAACCTCACATTTTTTATTCTCTAATCAATTTTCAAATACTAACAGAAGCGATTGATAAAATGCCATCAGAAGATGGCCTTAGCTTTCATCTTTCTTTGGTCTAATTTTTATTGATTTACGCGTCAAGCTGTAAATTTTTAGCTTCATCGATGTTAGATTTAATTATAAATACTGGCGGAGCGGTAACGGCCGTTTATCATGGATGTAAACTCACGCTAAGATTCTGATCTTTCCTCTAACTTCATCCAAGCGCTCCTGTTTTCTCCCGCTTCTAAGTTCCATTTCTCTTGTAGTACTGCTCCACGCTCAACGCAAATATACCCTTGCTCGTTGCCTGCACCAATGTCCGCAATATTGGCCGCATTGGCTCCCGGGTTCCACACGACAACGCTTGGGCAGTTGTTATGGGTAATGGCAATATTGGGTGAGCCAACAATAGTTAGGCTGTTATCTATGTTATAGAAAACGCGATCTACTTCGCCAGTAAAATGAACATCATCGTGTTGAGTTTTTTCGGCATAATTTTCGAGATTATCTAGATATTTTTTTCCGGCTAATCCTTTTACGCGTACTTCACTTAATGAGCTAACGGGATAGTAGCTATGCAATGCCCAGCTGCAGGTCAATGGATTCACGCTCGTATTTTTTACACTCAACTCAAGTTTTGCGCTATTGCCCAGGGTCATTTTTAACTCGGCCAAAAAATTAAATCCGAATAAATTATTGGCTTGGCTTGTAAAAGAAAAGCAGAGTTCTGCTGCGCCATCGATTGATAGAGCGGCACTACTCAGTTGCCAGATTTGATTCCGTGCAAAACCATGCTTTGGCTTTTTGGGG
This sequence comes from Gammaproteobacteria bacterium, assembly GCA_043777855.1. Taxonomy (GTDB): domain Bacteria; phylum Pseudomonadota; class Gammaproteobacteria; order Pseudomonadales; family Cellvibrionaceae; genus Cellvibrio. The sequence goes on from JAYWHF010000191.1 coordinate 7,555, forward strand.
TCATTAGCGTTTATGCCAAACCAGGGTAGGCAAATCGGTATTCCACCGCGCAATGCTACACCCGCGGTGAAATCGCAATGGGGGCTGAGCCACAATAATGGTTTTTCGTTAGCAGTTGAAAATTGCAATAGCTGCGCGCCCTGCAGTGCAATAACGGCGTTACATAGTGGTGTTTGCACTTGAATAAGGGGTAGTCCCGTGCCTTTGCTGTTGGGGTATAAGTCATGACTGGTGACGAGCGTTAAAAACGAGTACTGCTGAAGAATGTGTTGAAGTGATGTAACCGTTGTTTGCGTGTTATTTAACATGTGTTTATCCATTTAATAAATTCTCTCGGCAGGGTAAGGAATAGCGATGGCCCAATGGTAGCGAAGTTTGGAGGAGCAATCATCTGATACCTCTAGCAATCCTACTCGAATGCCAATTTTTTTTGGAATTGACGTACTAAAACAGTATGATGCACTCCTTTTTATCCTTTGTGTAAGTCGGGTGTTCTTGTGAGTAAAGTGCAGTACGTAATTGGTCAGCGTTGGATTAGTGAAGCAGAAGCCGAATTGGGCTTGGGTATCGTTTTAGATGTGGTTAGCCGTCGTTTAACCTTGAGTTTTCCGGCTGCTGGCGAGCGCCGCACTTATGCGATCGAAAATGCGCCGGTAAGCCGGGTTATCTATGAGGTGGGCGAGAAAGTGCGCCATCAAGATGGCACTCCCGTAAAAATTACGCGAGTTTTAGAGCAACATGGCTGCTTGTTATATTTTGGTGTCACTGAAGAGCAGGTTGAAATAACCATTCCTGAATTTGAGTTGGATAGTTTTGTACAATTCAGCACGCCGCGCGATAGATTATTTGCGGGCCAAATTGATAAGCACACCCATTTCACTTTGCGCTATCAAACTCTTCACTACTTAAATTTGCACCGTCAGTCTCCGATTTTCGGTTTGGCTGGGCCGCGTGTGCAATTGTTGCCACACCAACTCTACATTGCCAATGAAGTTGCTCAGCGCCACCAGCCTCGCGTGCTTTTGGCGGACGAAGTTGGTTTGGGTAAAACGATTGAAGCCGGTTTAATTTTGCATCAACAATTGATGAGTGGCCGAGTAAAGCGCGCCTTAATTGTAGTGCCGACGAGCTTGCAGCATCAGTGGTTGGTAGAAATGCTACGGCGTTTTAATTTGGCATTTACCTTGTTAGATGAAGTGCGTTGTCAGGCGTTAGTGGGCTTAGATAGTCTGGAAGAGTCTATCGATTATGTTGACGACTTTAAGGATACGGATTTTAATGGTGAAGGCGATAGTGCAGCAGAAGCAACCCGCGATAATCCGTTTGAAACAGCGCAATTAATTTTATGCTCGCTCGACTTTCTTACCACAAATCCAGAGCGGTACGCTCAAGCACTTGCGGCAGAATGGGATTTGTTGTTAGTAGATGAAGCGCATCATTTAGTCTGGAGCGAAAAAGCGGCTAGCATTGCTTATCAATGCATTGAAGGCTTGGCAAAAGTAGCAAAAGGATTGTTACTGCTGACGGCAACGCCAGAACAGTTGGGTTTAGAAAGCCATTTTGCGCGCTTACGTCTGCTAGACCCAGATCGTTATTACGATTTAGCAAAATTTACGGCGGAGCAACAATCCTATGCGCCGTTGAACGAATTAGTGCAAGCACTGCTGGGTATTCATTCTGAATTCACGGGCACAATTCCTGCCGATTTTCGCACGCAGTTAGCGGCCTATTTACCGCAAGAAACGTTGGAAGAGTTATCGCAATTGGCGGCTCGCGAAAATCTTGGTCAAGCGGTTGATACAGCCATCAGCTATTTGTTAGATAGGCATGGTACTGGCCGCGTTTTATTTCGCAACACGCGCAATTCAATACCCGGGTTTCCAGAGCGTAAATTACATAAGCATCCATTAACTATTTCTGATGAACAATTATCGCAATTCAGTTTGTTGCCTTTAGCGCAACAACTGTGCGCGGAATATTATTGGCAGCAACAACACAATGATTGGTGGCTGCATGATCCGCGTGTGGTGTGGTTATGTGAATGGTTAAAACAAAATCGGCGTAAAAAAGTATTGGTCATTTGTGCCAGCGCGGATACTGCACAATCATTAGAAGATTATTTGCGTTTGCGTAAAGGCTTGTTTACGTCGGTTTTCCACGAAGGTTTAAGTTTGGTTGAGCGCGATCGTTCTGCTGCTTATTTTGCGGATATGGAAGAGGGCGCGCAGGTATTAATTTGTTCAGAAATCGGTAGTGAAGGTCGTAATTTTCAGTTTTCACAAGATGTAGTTTTATTTGATTTGCCGTTGAATCCTGATTTGCTCGAGCAGCGCATTGGTCGTTTGGATCGTATTGGCCAAACCGCCACCGTCAATGTACATACACCATTTTATGCAGGTAGCGTGCAAGAAAAATTGATTGATTGGTATCATCAGGGGCTCAATGGATTTGAAAAAACGTGTGCCATCGGCCAAACGGTATATGCGAAATTTTGTGAGCCTTTACAGAAATCCTTAGTCGGTAATGATGCCGCTGCATTCGCAAATTTGTTGCAACAAACAAAAAGTTATGCGGCCGATTTGGTGTTGCAATTGCAGCAAGGCCGCGATCGTTTATTGGAGCTGAATTCTTGTAAACCAGCTCAGGCGGCTAAATTGGTAAACCTCTTGGCGGAAAAGGATGAAGACCAACCGCTTCAAGATTATATGGATGCAGTGTTCGATGCGTTTGGTATTGATTCAGAACGCCACAGCGAAACCAGCCTAGTATTGCACCCAAGCGAACATATGCGTATTGAGCAATTCCCGGGGTTGCCGGAAGTAGGTTTAACCATTACCTATCAACGGCAACAAGCACTGTCGCGTGAAGACTTGCAATTCATTACGTGGGAGCACCCATTAGTTCGTGGAGCACAAGAGTTAATCGCACTCACTGAATTTGGTAACACGGCATTTTGTACGTTAAAATTACCGCCGTTAAAAGCGGGTAATTTGATGTTGGAAGCCTTGTTTGTGTTGCATTGCCCGGCGCCTGCTGAATTGCAATTATTTCGTTTTATTCCGCAATCCATGTTACGTATATTAATGGATACGAATGGTAAAGATTTAAGCCCTTTATTGAGTATTGATAAAATGAGTAAGTTATTGCAAAAAGTTCCGCGCAATAACGCGCAAAGCTTGGTTCGTCATGCTCGCCCTGCATTAAACGATATGCTGCACAACGCTGAAGAAAAAGCGTTGCCACAACAGTCCGCATTAATTGCAGCGGCACAACAACAAGTTACCGATGAAATTAATGCTGAACTTGCGCGCATGAAGGCGCTGGCAAAAGTGAACCCCAATGTACGCCAATCTGAAATTGATTATTTGCAAGAGCGCTTGGCGCTAAGCCTGCAGTATTTATCGCAAGCAAAATTACGATTGGATTCTTTGTGCGTGATAATGACAATTTAAAAATTTCCTCTCCCGACCCTCCCTTTTTCAAAGGGAGGGAGTGAACGCTACTCCTACTTTTTAAGAGGGGTGATTGGTTAAGGGTTAATACATTACAATAGGCTTTAGGAATTTTTATGTATATTTTTTCTGCCAATGGCAAAGCTAAAAAACCACGCGACGGTGTCAAAGAAGGGCAGGTGATGCCCTTTATCGTTTACATTAATTTTATTGATTTGTTCGGTGCCGAGCAATTATGCAAAGTGTATTTAATGCGCGCTGGTTTTACCGAAATTGAAATCGAAAAACGTAAATTGGTGCCCAGTAATTTAACGGGTGACCCGCGAGTTATAATGGCAGATAAAGCAATGGCTGAAGCGATTAAATCGGGTTATATGATTCAGATGTTTGATGAGTGATAAAATTACCAATTAAAAAGCCATTCGTCTGGTTCACCATTGGATTCTAAATTAAAAATTTGGGCAGACTCATCCGGTACGCAATTTGTTGAGCTTGGTGAGGGCCGATGTTTGAAATCCATGCCCAAGATGTTTATGAGTGATCGGGCTACCAGTTGGAGTTTGCCATTTAAGTGTGGAAAAGATCAAGGCGAGAAAATGATGGATAACGTAAATGCGGATTTGGCGGATAGAAAGAAATTAAAATATTAAGCATTAAAAAAGGCTAGCAATTGCTAGCCTTTTTTAATGCGTGAATGTCTGCCTTTCTTAGATATTAATCAGCTTTTTTTGGACGAAAGCTTTTTGCTTCACTTGTGCGTGATTTTGGTTTATCGCTAAGGCTTAATTTTCCGCGGGGTGCATCGTCGCGGCTGCGTGGTCTGTCTGAATTACCTGAAGGCTTATCAGTAAAGCTGCGCGGCTTGTCAGAAGCGGTGCGTGGTTTATCGGAGAAGCTACGCGGTTTATCGAAGCTGCGCGGTTTATCGCTAAAAGGCTTTTCGCTGCGAGGCTTATCAAAGCTGCGCGGTGGACGATCAGCAGAATCGCGATTACCTCCAGAACTGTTGCCTCCAGCATTGCCTGAGTCAACACTAATTTGCAGTGGACGATTACGTACACGCACGGTTTTTAAATGGTTAATCACCTCAGATGACAAACCTTTTGGTAAATCTACTGTTGAGAACTCGTCGTGTAATTTTATGTGGCCAATGTTGCTGCTGGAAATGCCGGCTTCATTCGCAATTGCGCCAACGATATCACCGGGACGCGCTTCGTGATTGCGGCCCACTTCAATGCGATAGCGTTGCATATTTTCATCGCCACCGCTTTCGCGGCGCGGACGATCTTCACGGCTTGAGCGGTCACCTCGATCTTCACGTGGCCGATCATTGCGCTCACGACTGCTGCGTTCTTCACGGCTACCGCGATCACTGGGGCGGTCTTCACGGCTGCTGCGCTC